>JAQGJX010000184.1 GCA_028290405.1 Hyphomicrobiales bacterium | reverse complement strand
GCGTCCGGCAGCGGCTGCCCGCCCGCGCGGGGGCGGACCTGCGGGCCGAGCCCGGGCATCACGCCGTCCTCGTCCGGGGACGGGAGGGCGCCGAGGCGGCGGCCGCCGAGATCGTCGGCGGGCGGATAGGGCGAGGCTTCCCGCGGGGCGACGTCGCGCGGAATGCCGTCCCGGGGCGGGACGTCCCGATAGGCCGGCGGATCGGCGCGGCCGGTGTCAAACCGGCCCGGCGCGCCGCGCGGCGGCTCCTGCCTGTAGCCGCCAAAACGCTCCGGGTCCTCGCGGGTCATGCCCTCGCGGCTCATGCCGTCGCGCCCCAGCGCGACCGGCGGCCGCGGCGGGCCCCCGCGCGCGAAGCGCTCCAGAACCTCGCCCGTGCGGGCGTCCACCACCACGCGGAAGAGGCGCCCGCGCCGGTCTTCGACCTCGGCGATGTAAACCCGGCCGTTCCGACTCATGGGACTGACGAGCGCCAGCCCTTCCTCGCCCAGCGCGGCCCGGATGGCGGCGCGCGGCAGGCCGGGCGGGCCGAAGCCGTCGCGCAGCATTCCGTCGCGCGGTTCCTCCAGATACACCCGGGGCTCGCCGCCGCGCGACGTGACGCCGAACTCCCAAAGCCCGACCCCCTGCGCCTGAGCGGCGCCCGCGCCGGCGAGCAGAGCCAGCGAGGCGACGCCCGCGAGCCCCAGAGCCTTCAGGGACGAGGTGCGCGCGGCGGCGCGCGCGAAACGATGGAACATGAACGCCCTCCAGGAGCCCGGCGGCCCATGGAAGGCCGCCCGCAGACAGGATTGGTATGAGCGCAAATGAGGCGGGGATTGCGGCGGGCTTGCGACGAAATCTTAATCTTTTCCTGCGCCCGCGGCTATTTCGACGAACCGGGCCACATCCTGCGGGCTGGTGGCGAACGAGGTGACGAGCCGCACGAACCGCTCCGCTCCCCGGGGCGCGAGCGCGGCCGGAAGGCGCCGCGCCGGCCAGTCATAGTAGCGCGCGCCCGCCGCCCTGAGGGCCGCGTCCACCGCGCCCGGCAGCACGGCGAAGACCTCGTTCACCGCCGTCGGCCATGGCGTCCGCACCCCGGGCGCGTCGCGCAGTCCTGCGGCGAGTTGCGCCGCGCAATCGTTGGCGTGGCGCGCCAGCGCAAGCCAATGGCCGTCGCGCAGCCACGCCTCCATCTGCGCGCCCAGCAGGCGGCCCTTGGAGAGCGTGTGACCGCTCCGCTTGCGGCGGAACACGAGGTCCTGCGCGCGCGCGGGATCGAAAATCACAACGGCCTCGCAGGCGAGCGTTCCGTTCTTGGAGGCGCCCAGCGACAGCACGTCCACCCCCGCCCTCCACGTCAATTGCGCGGGCGTGCAGCCCAGCGCAACGAGCGCGTTGGCGAAGCGCGCGCCGTCCATGTGGACGCCCACGCCGCGCTCGTGCGCCAGGCCCGCGAGCCCCGCGACCTCGTCCGGCGTGTAGAGCGACCCGCTTTCCGTGGCCTGCGAGAGCGACAGCGCCGAGGGCTGCACCAGCTTGGCGACGCCGCGCGGGAAGGCGTCGAGCGCCTCGCGCAACGCGCCCGCGTCGATTTTTCCGCCCTCACCGCCCACCGGCACGAGCTTGGCGCCTGCGGAGAAGAACTCCGGCGCCCCGCACTCGTCGCCCATGACGTGCGAGTCCGGGTGGCAGAACGCCGCCCCCCAGGGGGGCGTGAGGGACGCCAGCGCGAGCGCGTTGCTGGCCGTGCCGGTGGCGACCAGAAACACCGCGCACTCGCGCTCGAACACGTCCGCGATGCGCCGCTCGGCGGCCTGCGTCCATGGATCGGCGCCGTAGGCGGGCGCGAAGCCCGCGTTGGCGGCCACGATGGCGGCCATCACCTCCGGGGAGGCGCCGCTGGCGTTGTCGCTGGCGAAATCCATGGCGCTCCCCTGCTGCTGAGCTCTTTTTGAAGGCTGTCGCGGGCGGACGCAACAACCCAGCCGCCCCGCGAGGCTCGACGCGCCCGCCCAAAAAGGCGACAAAGCCCCAACCCGAAGGAGCGCCTCGCGAATCGCGCCCCACAGGAAACGCCTGGACCTCGCCCGCATGCTGTCACGCGTCTTCGCACGAGCCTGGTCGACCCCCTGGCTGCTGCTCTTCCTCACAATGCTGTTCTGGTCCAGCAACGTCATCGCGGCGCGCGTGGCGGTGGGGGAAATCTCCCCCATGCTGCTGGGCGGCGCGCGCTGGTTCGTGGCCTTCGGGGCGATGCTGCTCTTCGTGCGGCGCGACCTCGTTCGCGAGTTGCCGCGCCTCGCCAAGCATCGCGCTTATCTGCTCGCCATGGGGGTCTTCGGCTTCACGCTGTACTCGGGCCTGTTCTATGCGGCGGGGGCGAACACGAGCGGCGTCAACCTGTCGATCCTGCTGTCGGCCTCGCCGGTCTTCACCATTCTGGGCGCGTGGCTTGTGCTGCGCAGCCGCTTCGGGCCCTGGGGTCTGCTGGGCGTGGGGCTCACGTTCGTGGGCGCGCTGGCGCTCGCCACCCATGGCGAGATCGCCAGCCTGCAGAACTTCAGGTTCAACCTCGGCGACGTCTACATCCTGTGCGCCTGCCTGCTGCATGCGGGCTACACGATCGCGCTGCGCAACCGCCCGCCGGTTCCAGCGCTGGTGTTCTTCACGGTGCTGGCCATCGTCGCCGCCTTCACGTCCCTGCCGCTCATCGCGGCGGAGATCTGGTCGGGCGCCGTGGTCTGGCCCGGGCCGCTGGGGATCGCCATGCTGGTCTACGCGGGCGTCGTCCCCACCCTGCTGGCGCAGGCGATCTACATCCGCAGCGTCGAACTGGCCGGTCCCCACCGGGCGGGGCTGGCGTACAACCTGGTGCCGCTGCTCGGCGCGCTCATGTCCGTCACGCTGCTGGGGGAATCGTTCGCCCCCTATCACGGCGTGGCGCTGGTGCTCATCCTGGGCGGCATCTGGATCGCCGAGCGCTGGGGCAAGGGCGGCAAGTAGCCGATTTTGCTCGACCGCGCCGCGCCCCTCGCCCATGTAGGGCTGTCCTGAGACCGGAAGACCCGCTTGGCCGTTTCCATCCGCAAGCTCTTCACGCGCGCCAATTCGTCCGCGACCCTGCTGCTGATCGTCACCGCGCTGTTCTGGGGCGGCAACGCCCCGGTGGCCCGCTGGGCCGTGGGCGAAATCTCTCCCATGCTCATCGTCTGCGGCCGCTGGGCGCTGGCGAGCCTGCTGATGGCGGCGATCCTGCCCGGCGACGTGCTGGCGCAATGGCGCGCGCTGCTGCCGCACTGGCGGTTCTTGCTCGTCATGGGCGCTACGCTGACGGCCTCGAACGCGCTGGTCTTCACGGCGGCCGTGCACACCACAGGCGTCAACCTGTCCATCCTGCAGGGCGTCACGCCGGTGCTGGTGATGGTGGGGGCCTATTTCGCCTTCGCGACCCCCATCGGGATCGTGCGCCTCGCGGGCCTGTCCCTGTCGATTCTGGGCGTGCTGCTGGTCGCCACCGGGGGCCATCTGTCGACCCTCGGGTCCCTCAGCCTCAACGTCGGCGACGTGTTCCAGATCGTCGCGGCGGTCATCTACGCGGGCTACGCGCTCGCCCTGCGGGTGCGCCCGCCGGGGTCCGGGTGGACGCTGTTCAGCCTGCTGTCGGTGGTGTCCTTCGTGACCTCCCTGCCCCTGCTGGGCTGGGAGGTCGCCAGCGGCGCCGTCATTTGGCCGACCTGGAAAGGCTTTGCGGCGCTGGCCTATATCGCGATCTTCACGTCGCTGCTCGGCCAGGTGTTCTTCATGCGCGCCGTGGAGCTGGTGGGCCCCGCGCGCGCCAGCATGTTCCAGAACCTCACCCCGGTCATCGGCGCCATGCTGTCGGTGCTGCTGCTGGGCGAGGCGCTGGCGCCCTACCACGTCGCCGCGCTGGCGCTGGTGATCGGCGGGCTGGTGATCTGCGAGCGCTACGGCTCGCGCTGACGCCAGCGAGCTTTAGGCCTCGCCCGGACCGGCCGTGGCCCGTCCGGGAGAGTCGAAGAGCGCAAGCGGCTCAGAACTTCAGCGACTTCGCCTGCTTGACGCCCGGCAGCGCCTGGATCTGCGACAGCGTGTCGGCCGGCACGTCGCCGTCCACCTGCACGAGCGCGATCGCCGAGCCCCCGGGGGCGTCGCGGCCCAGAGCGAAGGTGGCGATGTTGACGCCCGCCTCGCCCAGCAGGCCCGCGAAGCGGCCGATGAAGCCCGGCTTGTCCTCGTTGGTCACGTAGATCATCGACGGCGCGAACTCCGCGTCCACCTTGATGCCCTTGATGTCGAGGATGCGCGGCTTGCCGTCCTGGAAGACCGAGCCCGAGACAGAGCGCGTCTGACGGTCCGTCTCCACCGTCAGGGTGATGAGGGATTCGTAATCGCCCTCGGCGGCGCGCGTCACCTCGTCGATCACCATGCCGCGCTCCTTGGCGACGACGGGCGCCGACACGACGTTCACTTCCGACAACATGGGCCGCAGGAAGCCCGCGATGGCCGCCGCCGTCAGGGCGCGCGTCTTCAGGGTCGCGACGTCCCCCTCGTAGGTGATCGTCAGCTTGTTGACGCCGGTCTCGGTGAGCTGGCCGGCGAACGAGCCGAGCTTTTCAGCCAGCGCGATGAAGGGCTTCAGCTTCGGGGCTTCCTCCGCCGTGATGGACGGGAAGTTGACCGCGTTAGAGATGGCGCCGCGCATCAGGTAGTCGGACATCTGCTCGGCGACCTGCAGGGCCACGTTCTCCTGCGCCTCGGTCGTGGACGCGCCAAGGTGCGGGGTGCAGACGACGTTGGGCAGGCCGAACAGCGGGTTGCTGGTGGCGGGCTCTTCAGAGAACACGTCGAAGGCGCCGCCCGCCACCTGGCCGGACACGAGCGCGTCCCGCATGGCGTTCTCGTCCACCAGCTCGCCGCGCGCGCAATTGACGATGCGCACGCCCTTCTTGGTCTTGGCGAGGTTTTCCGCGTTCATGATGTTGCGGGTCTGGGGCGTCAGCGGCGTGTGCAGGGTGATGAAGTCCGCGCGCTTGAGCAGTTCGTCCAGCTCCACCTTCTCGACGCCGATGTCGCGGGCGCGCTCGACGGACAGGAAGGGGTCATAGGCGATGACGCGCATCTTGAGGCCGATGGCGCGCTCGGCCACGATGGCGCCGATGTTGCCGCAGCCGATGATGCCCAGCGTCTTGGCGGTGATCTCCACGCCCATGAAGCGGTTCTTCTCCCACTTGCCGGCCTGCGTGGAGGCGTCGGCGGCGGGGATTTCGCGCGCGACCGCGAACATCATCGCAATGGCGTGCTCGGCGGTGGTGATCGAATTGCCGAAGGGCGTGTTCATCACGATGATGCCCTTGCCGGTCGCGGCGGGGATGTCGACGTTGTCGACGCCGATGCCGGCGCGGCCGATGACCTTCAGCCGCGAGGCCTTCTCGAGCAGCTTCGCGGTCGCCTTGGTGGCGGAGCGGATCGCGAGGCCGTCGTAATCGCCGATGATTTCGGCGAGCTTGTCCTTGTCCTTGCCGAGGTTCGGCTGGAAATCGACCTCGACGCCCCGGTCCTTGAAGATCTGGACGGCGGCGGGGGACAGGGCGTCGGAGATGAGAACGCGAGGCGCCATGGGGGATGATCCTTCAGCGTGCGTCGCCCGCCAGGCGGAACGACGGCGTTCCGGCGCGGTGCGGCGAATGGAATGGGCGAGAAAAAACGCCCGGGCGCAGGGTCGCGTCCCGGGCGAAGCAGGTTACGCGGCCTTGGCGAGGCCAGCCTTGGCGTTGGCGAAGGCCCAGTCGAGCCAGTGCGTCAGCGCCGCGACGTCGGCGGTCTCGACCGTCGCGCCGCACCAGATGCGCAGGCCCGGAGGGGCGTCGCGATATCCGTCGATATCGTAGCCCGCGCCTTCCTTTTCGACGGCGGCCACCATCGACTTCACGAAAGCCGCCTGCTCGTCCGACGACAGCGCCGTGACGGCGGGATCGACCACCTTCAGGCACACGCTGGTGTTGGAGCGGATGTCCGCGCCCTTGGCGAGGAAGTCCACCCAGTCCGTGCGCGCCGCCCAGTCGGCGATGGCCTTGGTGTTGGCGTCCGCGCGGCCGATCAGGCCGTCCAGGCCGCCCACCGACTGCGACCATTGCAGCGCGTCGATATAGTCTTCCACGCAGAGCATGGAGGGCGTGTTGATGGTGTCGCCGACGAAGATGCCTTCGATCAGCTTGCCGTTGTTGGTCATGCGGAAGATCTTCGGCATGGGCCATGCGGGCTGGTACGTCGTGAGACGCTCCACGGCGCGCGGGCTCAGGATGATCATCCCGTGCGCGGCCTCGCCGCCCAGCACCTTCTGCCAGGAGAAGGTGACGACGTCGAGCTTGGCGTAATCAAGCCGCTGGGCGAAGCACGCCGAGGTGGCGTCGCAGATCGTCAGGCCCTTGCGGTCGGCGGGAATCCAGTCAGCGTTCGGCACGCGCACGCCCGACGTGGTGCCGTTCCAGGTGAAGACGACGTCGTTGTCGAAGTTCACCTGCGCGAGGTCGGGCAGTTCGCCGTAACCGGACTTGAGGACGCGGGCGTCCTTGAGCTTCAACTGCTTGATGACGTCCGTCACCCAGCCTTCGCCGAAGCTTTCCCAGGCGAGCATGTCCACGCCGCGCGCGCCCAGCAGCGACCACATGGCCATCTCGACCGCGCCCGTGTCGGACGCCGGCACGATGCCGATGCGATAGTCGGCCGGAACGCCCAGAACCTCGCGGGTGAGGTCGATGGCCAGCTTCAGCTTCGTCTTGCCGACCTTGGCGCGATGCGAGCGGCCCAGCGGCGCGCCCTTCAGGTTTTCGAGGGAATATCCGGGGCGCTTCGCGCACGGGCCGGAAGAAAAGTTCGGGTTCGCCGGCTTGGCGGCGGGCTTTTGCGTATTCGTCATGCAAGTCCATCCTTTCAGATGGGCGCCTCCCGTTGGGGGGAGGTGTCCCGCGGATGGCGTTACGCCCCACGCCCCAGCCCGTCAAGGCCGGGCGAACCGCGACGGGCCCGCGACGCCATGCGCAATCGCGCCCCCGCCGGGGAGCGAAGGCGCGATGGCGCATTGGCCAGAAGGCCTGCGGGCGCGCTCAGTCGATCATGTAGCGCACGCCCACCCGCACTTCGTGCGCGGTGCTGGCGGGGCCCGTCGAGCCGGTCCCGACCTTGCCGAAATTGAGGAAGCGGTAACCCACGTCCAGCTTCGCGTTGCTGCCGACGTCCACCGCCACGCCCGCCATCAGCGCCCACGTGGCGTTGAAGACGCGCTCGCCTATCTGCTTCATCCTGTCCTGCTTGCCGAAGTTGATGTCGGGCTGCGGGTCGAGCCTGACCCCCGTGACGGGATCGACGAAGAAGATCGGGAAGCCGGCTGGCTGCACGAGGGTCGGCTGGTACTTCGTGCCGTCGGACGCCATCTTCCAGTCGTAGGATCCCTGCGTCTTGATGGTCGTGACGCCAAGGCCCGCGCCCACATAGGGCGAGATCCCGCCGAACGAGCCAAGGTCGATGTACGCGTTGGCGAGGCCCGAGAAGCGGCGAAGCGAGGCCTGCTCGATGGCGTTGCACTGGCTGTAGACGGCGCCCCAGCCGATGTTGGTCGAATCCGATTGCCGGGTGAGGCCCGAGACGTCGGTGACGCAGTCGAACGGGCCCGTGGTGGAGGCCGAACGCGCCCCGCCCCGCACGTCGAAGGTCAGGTCGGCGCGGAACCAGTTGTTGAACTTGTTGCCGGCCCCCACGCTCATCGCCCACGAGTGGAGCGGCTTCTGGCCGAACGTGAGGCTTCCGTCCGCCCCCAGCGAGGGCGCTCGCTCGCGGCTGAAGGAGACGTCGGCCCTTGCGTAGAATCCGGTGGCGAGTTCGACCTGCTCGCCGGGCGCCCAGCCGGCCGTCTGGGCTGTCGCCGCCGGCGCGCCGAGCGCCAGGGCCATTGCGGAAAGAACAAGCGCACCCGAGGAAGAACGGAACTTCAACATAACAAAATCCTCTGCGTCTCCTGCAATACGTTCAGGAGTGGAGATCTTGAGCATGACCGCACAAGATTAATATCAGGCTAACCATGCCCCGGAGATATGCTTGACTTGAACAAAATGGGCTCAAACGAAAACGGCGCCGGCGAGAGCCGACGCCGCAGCGGCGTTTTCTGGAGTAGGCCGGCGCAATGCTGCGCCGGGCCTGTTTGGCGACGTTCCGGGCGATCAGACTTCGCCCGGAGGCCGGAATGCGCGAGACCCTTGAGCTCAGTACTTGCGGGTGATCGGGCCGGGCGCGGGAGCCATCGCGGGGGCGGGCGCCGGGGTGTAGACGCGGGCGGCCGCGAGCGCGGGCGCGGCGACCACGTCGGCGAACATCCAGCGCATGCCGAGGCGAATATCGTGCGAGGCGAGCTTGAACTTCTGGACTTCGGAATCGCAGCTCTGCGTGTTGGTGCAGACCACCCGGCCTGACGTCGCCGCCCCACGATCGAGATAGCGGTAGCCAAGTTCGAGCTGGAGGTTCTGCGACACCGCGTAGCTTGCGCCCGCCATGCCCGCCCACGCGAAGCGCCAGCGCTGCGCGTCCGGCGCGGCGCCGAAGCCCTGCGTGGTCACGCCGGTGTCGGTGAAGCCGCTGACCATGTTGTAGGCGCCGCCGACGCCCGCGCCGATGAAGGGCGTCACGCCCATCCAGGTGCCGAGGTCCACGTAGCCGTTGGCGAGGAACACGCCGCTGGACACCTTGGCGCTGTACTTGTCGTAGCAGGTCGAGGCGTTGACCGAGCAGGTGGCCGTATAGCTGCTGACCGCGTGGTATTGCGCGCTGCCGCGATATTCGCCGGTGACGTCCGCACGCACCCAGTTGTTGATCTTGTACCCAAGGCCCACGCCCGCGAATGCGGAGTCGCCGAGGTTGGACTGGTTGAACTTGAGGTCCGCGATGGGGCCGTTCTTGAACGTCGAGCTGGCGCTCGTCTTGCCCGAGACGCCGACGCCGATGTCGCCGCGCAGGTACCAGCCGTTCGCTTCGGCCGAGAGGCCCACGGGAGCGCCGATCACCGGCGGGGGCGGCAACATGTCGGCCGCGAACGCCGCGCCGGAGGCCAGTGTGGAAATGGCGATTATGGAAATCAGATTAATCCCGCGCATGCGGTGTTCCTCGTCGAAAATCGGCCGCTGCGGGCCATGTGCAAGACGAGGTCAATCTCTCAGAGAGAGCTTAATGGAGGTTTAACCCTAATAATTAACGTAAACAGGAGGTTAAGGGGTGTCACGAAACAGCACGGACGAGCCCCTCGCCTCCCTGAACCATCATGCTTTTTGGCCGTGGATTTTTTTGCGCCGCGCAGTCCTTTTAGGAAATGCGCGGCCTTCGCACGCCGCCGCGCGGCTATTGCGCCGCCACCGCCGAGGGGCCGCCCTCGGTGATCGCCTCGCAGATCGAATCGACCACCTTCATGAGCAATTGCGAATCGTCGCCCTCGCCCATGACGCGGATGACCGGTTCGGTCCCGGAGGGCCGGATCAGCAGGCGCCCGCCCTCCCCCAGGGCCTTCTCGCCCGCCGCGATGGCGCGGGCCACCGCCTCCGAGGCGCCCGCGTCCCGCGATACGGTGCGGACGTTCTTGAGGATCTGCGGCACCGGATCGAACCTGTGGCAGACTTGGCTGACGGGCTTGCCGAGCCGCTGCACCACGGCCAGCACCTGGAGGGCCGAGATGAGCCCGTCGCCGGTCGTCGTATAGTCGGACAGGATCACGTGGCCGGACTGTTCGCCGCCGAGGTTGAACCCGTGCTCGCGCATGTGCTCCAGCACGTAGCGATCGCCGACGGCGGTGCGCGCAAGGCTGAGGCCGATGGACGACAGGTAGCGTTCAAGCCCGAGGTTCGACATGACGGTGGCCACGATGCCCGGCTTGCTGAGGCGCCCGTCGTCCAGCCAGCTTTTGGCGATCACCGCCATGAGCTGGTCGCCGTTGACCTCCTGTCCCAGTTCGTCGACGAGCAGCACCCGGTCGGCGTCCCCGTCCAGCGCCACCCCGACGTCGGCCCGCACTTCGCGCACCTTGCGGATGAGCGCGTCCGGCGAGGTGGAGCCGACCTCGTGGTTGATGTTGAAGCCGTCCGGCTCCACCCCGATGGCGATCACCTCGGCGCCCAATTCCCACAAGGCCTCGGGGGCTACGCGGTAGCCGGCCCCGTGGGCGCAGTCGATCACCACCCGCAGGCCTTCCAGCGAGAGGCTGCGCGGCAGGGTGAGCTTTGCGAACTCGATGTAGCGCGCGCGCACGTCGTCGACTCGCCGCGCGCGCCCCAGATCATGGGAGCGGGCCAGCTTGCCGGACATGTCGCTGGCCAGCAGCGTCTCGATCTCCTGCTCCACGGCGTCCGACAGCTTGTAGCCGTCCGGGCCGAAGATCTTGATGCCGTTGTCCTCGTAAGGATTGTGCGAGGCGGAGATCATCACGCCGAGGTCGGCCCGCATTGAGCGCGTGAGCATCGCGACGGCGGGCGTGGGCACCGGGCCGAGCAGCAATGGATCCATGCCGACGGACGTGAAGCCAGCCACCAGCGCGTTCTCGATCATATAGCCCGACAGGCGCGTGTCCTTGCCGATGACCACGCGGTTGCGATGGTCGCCGCGACGGAAGACGCTGCCGGCCGCCTGCCCCACCTTCATGGCGAGTTCCGGCGTAATGACGCCGTTGGCGCGTCCCCGGATGCCGTCGGTCCCGAAATAAGTGCGCATCGTCAGATCCCGTTTCAGTGCCGCAGGCCGGCGATGGCGCCGGCGGGCGAGCGCGCCAATCTAGCGCCTTCGGGCGCGAGCGCCCATCACTCTCAATGAACGAAAATAACAGCCCGCTTCTTCAACGCGCCGCAAGCTACCACAAGTAGGCGCCGGGGCGGCGCCCGCAAGTCGCTCTGTCTGCGGGCGAACTGCGCGCGGACCCAAGAACTTACGTAACAAGTCATTGATTATTCAGAGACGCCGCCCTCGCGCGCAGGCCAGTTCGCCCCGCTGGGCGCCAAGGGTGCGGCGGCGGGCGCCGATTGCCACCCGCGCTTCGAGCGCCTAAGCAGGCTCAAGGGTCGGTTCGCGACACAACGGCTGAAAACAGGGCGGGAAACGGAGATTCGATGCTCGGAGGCTTTCTGGCCCTCTTGTCGGCGGCCGCATTCGCGCTGAACAACGCCGCCGCGCGGCGCGGCGTTCTGTCCGGCTCCGTCCTGCAGGCGATGGCGATCTCGGTGCCCTTCGGGGTCCCGTTCTTCCTCGCCGGCCTGCTGATCTTCGGTTCGTTTGAAGATCTCGCGTCGTTTTCGCCCGCCAGCCTCCTCTGGCTCGCCGGGGCCGGCGCGCTGCATTTCGTCGTCGGACGCTACGCCAATTATCGCGGCGCCAAGGCCGTGGGGGCCAACCTGATGGGCCCCGTGCAGGACGTGAACATCATCGTCTCGCTGGTCCTCGCGACGGCGTTTCTGGGCGAGTCCATCACGCCCATCATGGCGCTGGGCATCGTGCTCGTATGCCTTGGACCCATCCTCACCTGGGAAAGCGCGGACAAGCGCGCCGGCGCGGCCCGCAAGCGCCCGCTGAGTTTCACGCCGGCTTACGCGGAGGGTTTCTTCTTCGCGGCCCTCTCCGCCCTTGCGTATGGCGCAAGCCCCATCCTGGTGCGTCTGGGGCTGGACGCCGCCCCCGTGTCGCCCGGCTCGACGGGGCTCGGCCGCGGCGTGGCGGCGGGCCTTGTCTCCTACCTTGCCGCGACGCTGGTCGTCGCCGCCCTGCTGCTGCCGTCCGTCAACCGGAGGCGTCTGGGCGGGCTGAGCCGGCACGACGCCACGTGGTTCCTGCTGGCGGGCCTGTTCGTGGGCGTCGCCCAGATGCTGCGCTACATGGCGCTGGCGCTGGCGCCGGTGACCATCGTGGCGCCCATGATGCGGCTCACCAGCGTGTTCCGCGTGTATTTCAGCTGGCTCATCAACCGCGAACACGAGGATTTCGGCGGCGGCGTGATCCTCGCCACCGTGGTGTCGCTGGCCGGCGCGATCGTGCTGTCGCTGAACGCCGACGTCGTGGCCGGCGCCTTGGGGCTGTCGCCCGACGTCGCCGCCTTCCTGCGCCGAAGCTGGCCGTGACGCGCCGGCCGCCTTCAATTTCCGCAAGCCGCAGCGTATAAGGCGGCCGAATTTGAAATCTGCGCGGCTTAGCGCCGCCTGCGATGGGGACCGGAATGGCAGGCCATAGTCAGTTCAAGAACATCATGCACAAGAAGGGCAAGCAGGACGCCATCCGCGCCAAGGTCTTCGCCAAGTTCGGCCGTGAAATCACCGTGGCGGCCAAGCTGGGCATGCCCGACCCCGCCATGAACCCGCGCCTGCGCCTGGCCATCCAGGCCGCCCGCGCCGAAAACATGCCCAAGGACAACATCGAGCGCGCCATCAAGAAGGCCGCCGGGGGCGACAGCGAGAACTACGACGAGGTGCGCTACGAGGGCTACGCGCCCGGCGGCGTCGCCATCATCATCGAAGGGCTGACGGACAACCGCAACCGCACGGCGGGCGAAATCCGCTCGTACTTCTCCAAGGCGGGCGGCGCCATGGCCGAGACGGGCGCGGTCGCCTTCATGTTCGACCACGTGGGCGAGATCGAGTTCGACCTCAAGGCCGCCAGCGAAGACGCGATGATGGAAGCCGCCATCGAGGCGGGCGCCGACGACGTGCAGACCACCCCGGAAGGCCACGTGGTCACCACGACCCTGGAGGCCATGAACGAAGTCGCCAAGGCGCTGGAGGCCAGGTTCGGCGAGCCCCGCAAATCGAAGTTCGTCTGGCGTCCCCAGAACACCATTTCGGTGGACGACGAGACCGGCGAAAAGATCGTCAAGCTCGTCAACGCGCTGGAAGACAACGACGACGTCCAGAACGTCTACGCCAACTTCGAGATCTCCGAGACCCTGATGGCGAAGCTGGGGGGCTGAGGCAGGGGCGGGCGGCGCCTGGCGCCGCTGGACCGCGCGCCTCCCGGAGCGCGTCCGGCGATTGGCGCCGGACGCTTAGTAATGGTGCCGGCACTGGGCGATCAGCAGGCCGTCATCGCCCGGCCTGTACACCAGGCGATGCTCCAGATCGATGCGGCGGGACCACCAGCCCGACAACGATCCGCGCAGCGGTTCCGGCTTGCCTGTCCCGGCGAACGGCGTGCGCGCGCATTCGCGGATCAGGTCGTTGATGCGCTGGAGCTTCTTGCGGTCCTGCGACCGCCAGGGGAGGTAGTCCTCCCAGGCGGTCTCGCTGAAGACGATCTTCAATCGATCAGGTCGCGCGGCCGGCCGGCGCCCTTTTCAAGCTCCTCGACCGATCGCAGCAGCCTGTCTGCGTTGACGGGGCTGCGCAGCAGGTGGCGCGTCTCCTCGAACGAAGCGAAATCCTCGAGCGACAGCAGCACCGCAGAGGGCTTTCCCTTTTCGCGCGTGATGACCACGGGCTCATGGTCGCGCGCCACGGCGTCGAGCACGTCGGCGAAGTTCTTTCGCAGGTCGCTGGTGGATGTGGTGCGCATGATCTTATGTACGCATGTGCGTACAAAATTTCAGTCACTTGCCCTGCTGGCTCTGCCACCACCGCTTGTAGCCGAGATAGGACAGCATCAGCACCGCCACCGCCAGCAGGTCGGTCTCCTGCGTCGACTGGATCAGCCCGAAATGCTTCATCAGCGGCCAGCCGACGATTCCGACCGCCATGACGACGTAGAGCACGTAAATGGGAGGGGGCATGTTGAAATCTCCAGCCTAGCGGACCCAGCGGTCGAACAGCGGCAGGCTTATCACGGCGGAGATAAAGATCAGAACGTAAGCCGCGATGCGGTACTGCGCGTCGTTGGATCCCTTGAACACCCGCGCCCCCGCCGCCAGGCCCAGCGAATAGAGCGGCCACGCCAGAAGGGCGTAGACCGCGACGTCCCACGTGAACAGGCCGTTGAAGAAATAGACCACGTCCGTCATCGTGGACGCCAGCGCGTAGTACACCATGATGTTGGCGCGGATCACCACCGCCGCCGCCGTGCTCGACAGCCAGTAGGCGATGACCACCGGGCCCGAGACGCCCGTGGCGCCGCCCGAGAACCCCGCCACGAGGCCGAGGCCGAAGGAGACCGGCGACGTCGGCTGGCCCTTGTAGCGCCAGCCGGTGACCAGCAGCGCCAGCATCGACAGGACCACGATCGCCAGCAGCCACCGCAGCGCGAGGGGATCGGTGTACTTCAGCACCCACGCGCCCATTGGCAGCGTGACGGCGGCGCCGGCGATCATCGGCAGCACCTCGCGCCAGCGGCACTTGGGAAAGTACGTGTAGCCGTAGGGCGTCGCGCTCACGAGGTCGAAGAGGTAGAACACCGCCACGGCCTTGCGGGGGCCCAGGATCGCCGCCGTCATGGGAATGAAGATCAGCGCGCCGCCGAAGCCCGAGAAGCCCCGCACCACGCCCGACACCAGAACCACCGCCGCCACGAACCATGTGGCGGGCTGCAGGAGGAGCGCCCCGGCCTCGCCCATGAACGCGCCCAGGCTGTGGCCTTCCAACAAACGCTTGCACTCCGGAGGATGGCGGGAGGAGGCGCCGCTGTGAGCCGCGCCCGGGGGCTGTTACGCTCACTATATGCGCCCTGCAGCGATTCGCATCATCGGGATCGACCCCGGCCTCAGAAACACCGGCTGGGGCGTGCTGGAAGCCGACGGCTCGCGCCTCGTCTTCGTGGCGTGCGGCGTCGTGCGTTCGGACGCGTCCCTGTCGCTTGGCGACCGCCTGCGGCAATTGCATGAGGGATTGGCGGGCGTCATCCACGCGCACATGCCCATGGAGGCGGCCGTGGAGGAAACCTTCGTCAACCGCGATCCGCAATCGGCGCTGAAGCTGGGACAGGCGCGGGGCGTCGCCATGGTGGTGCCGGCGCTGGCCGGCCTGCCGGTGGCCGAATACGCCGCCAACCTGGTGAAGAAGACCGTGACGGGCTCGGGACATGCGGAAAAACAGCAGATCGCCATGATGATCCGCATCCTCCTGCCCAAGGCGGACGCCAAAAGCGCCGACGCGGCCGACGCGCTGGCGGTGGCGGTGTGCCACGCCCAGCACCGCGGCGCCCGGGAGCGCGCGGCGGCGCTGGCGGCCCGGATCGGGGCCTGAGGCTCCGCGATTGAGAGATGGACGCGCGCCGCCCCCGGCGCCATCGTCCCCGCATGACCGATTCCGCCCCCCTGCAAGACCCCCGCGACGCCCGCCCTGCCTGGACGCGGCTCGCCGTCGCGGTGCTCATCGGCACGATAGGCTCCATCGGCATGTGGTCCTTCGTGGTGGCGCTGCCCGCCGTGCAGGCGGGCTTCGGGGCGACGCGCGCGGAGGCCTCCCTGCCCTACACCCTGACCATGGTGGGCTTCGCGTTCGGCGGCGTGTTCATGGGACGGCTGGCCGACCGGTTCGGCATCCTGCCTCCGCTGCTGATCGGGGCCGCCTGCCTTGGCGCGGGCTATGTGGCGGGCTCCCTGGCGCCCTCGCTGGCGCTCTACGGCTTGGCGCAACTGGTGGTGGGCTTTGGGGCGTCGGCCAGTTTCGCGCCCATCATGGCCGACCTCTCGCACTGGTTCGTGAAGCGGCGCGGCGTCGCGGTGGCGATTGCGTCCTCGGGCAATTACCTTGCGGGCGCGATCTGGCCGCCGATCCTGCAGCACGCCATCGCGGCCGACGGCTGGCGCGCGGCGCATCTGGCGATGGGGGCGGCGTGCCTCGTCGCCCTCGTGCCCCTCTCCTTCCTGATGCGGCGGCGCGCGCCCGTCGAAGCCGGCGGAGGCGCGGCGCCGGTGTCGCGCCATGGCGGCATGGACCTGTCGCAGAACGCCCTTCTGGCCCTGCTGGTCGTCGCGGGAGTCTCGTGCTGCGTCGCCATGGCGATGCCGCAGGTCCATCTCGTGGCCTATTGCGCCGACCTCGGCTACGGCCCCGCGCGGGGCGCGCAGATGCTGTCGCTGATGCTGGGCTTCGGCATCGTCAGCCGCTTGATCTCCGGCTTCGTGGCGGACCGCATCGGGGGACTGCGCACGCTCCTGGCGGGCTCCTTCCTGCAAGGCGCGGCGCTCTTCCTCTACGTGTTCTTCGACGGGCTCACGTCGCTCTATGTCATCTCGGCGCTGTTCGGCCTGTTCCAGGGCGGCATCGTGCCCATGTACGCGGTGATCGTGCGCGAGTTCTTCCCGGCTGCGAAGGCCGGCGGCGTCCTGGGCGTCGTGGTCATGGCGACGCTGGTGGGCATGGCGCTGGGCGGGTGGATGGCGGGCCTGGCGTTCGACCTCACGGGCGCCTACCGGATGGCCTTCCTCAACGGGCTCGCGTGGAACCTGCTCAACGTCGGCGTGTGCGTCTTCCTGCTTTGGCGCCAGGGCGGGCGCAGGCCCGCCCATGCGTGATACGATGAGGCGGAACAAACCATGATTCGGCGGGCGCATGATCGGCAAGCTCAAGGGCGTCATAGATTCCTACGGGGATGATTTCGTCATCCTCGACGTGAACGGCGTCGGCTACGTGGTGCAATGCTCCACCCGCACGCTGCAGAAGCTGCCGCGCCCGGGCGAACCCGCCTCGCTGGCCATCGAAACGCAGGTGCGCGAGGACGCCATCCGGCTGTTCGGCTTTACGTCCGACGCGGAGCGCGACTGGTTCCGCCTGCTGCAAAGCGTGCAGGGCGTCGGCTCGAAGGTGGCCCTCGCGATCTTGGGAATCCTGCCCCCGGCGGATCTCGCGACGGCGCTGGGCACGCAGGACAAGGCCGCCGTGGCCCGCGCGCCCGGCGTCGGCCCCAAGCTCGCGGCCCGCATCGTGGCCGAACTGAAGGACAAGGCGCCGGTCTTCGGCCACGTGGACCCAGCGGTGGCGAAACTCTCCGGCGAGGAGGACGCGGCCGCCGCCCCCGCGCCGCTGCGCGACGCCATTTCGGCCCTCGTCAACCTCGGCTACGGCCGCCCGCAGGCGGCGGCCGCCATCGCCGCAAGCGCCAAGGCGCTGGGAGCGGACGCGCAAACCAGCGCGCTGATCCGGCAGGGCCTGAAAGAACTCGCCCAGTGAGCGCGCCCGGGTTCGAGGCAGGCCTGTGGAACCTCGTTGTGGTCCTCTCCATCTTCGTCATCGTCGGGCCTCCAGCGGCGGCGCTCGCCTTCATGGGGCTTCTGGCGGGATGGCTGGGCCATCTGGGCTCCGAGGAAGCTGCCCCCTTCGTGGCGCTCGCGACGGTCTTCGGCGCCGTGATCGCGTACGTGGCCGCGATTGGCCCGGCGGCGCTGGTGGGCTGCGCCTTCGCGCTCTGGCAGACTTTCGTGGGGCGGGTGCGCTGGCCAGCCGCCGCCGTCGCAGGTCTCGCATCGGGCTCCCTTGTGGGCGCGTTCGGCGACGCGTTCGAGAGATCGCAGGGCGCCAAATCCCTGCTGCCGCTGTTCCTGCTGACGGGGCTCGCGGGCGTCCTGGTCCCTTGGGCTCTGGCCCGCTCGTTCGTCGCCGCAGGGGGGCGCCGCGAGCCCGTCTCCGCGCGTTCGCCTGAGGCGCGCGCCGCGCTGCATCCGAAAGAAACCCGATGACCGATTCCCGCCTCGTCTCCGCGCAAAAGCGCGGCGACGACATCGACACCTCCATCCGCCCCCTGTCTCTGGAGGAGTTCACCGGCCAGGAGGCGGCGCGCAAGAACCTGCGCGTGTTCATTGAGGCCGCCAAGGCGCGCGGCGACGCGCTGGACCATGTGCTGTTCGTCGGCCCGCCCGGCCTTGGCAAGACCACGCTGGCGCAGATCGTGGCGCGCGAGCTTGGCGTCAATTTCCGCTCCACCTCCGGCCCCGTCATCGCCAAGGCGGGCGATCTGGCCGCGCAGCTCACCAATCTGGAAGAGCGCGACGTGCTGTTCATCGACGAGATCCACCGCCTCAACCCCGCGGTGGAGGAAATCCTGTATCCCGCCATGGAGGATTTCCAGCTCGACCTCATCATCGGCGAGGGCCCGGCGGCCCGCTCGGTGAAGATCGACCTGGCGAAATTCACGCTGGTGGGCGCCACCACGCGGGCGGGGCTTCTCACGACCCCGCTGCGGGACCGGTTCGGCATTCCGGTGCGGCTGAATTTCTACACCGTGGAGGAGCTGGAAAGCATCGTGGCGCGCGGCGCGCGGGTGCTGGGCCTGCCCATGTCGCAGGACGGCGCCAACGAGATCGCCCGGCGCTCGCGCGGCACGCCCCGCATCGCGGGCCGCCTGCTGCGGCGCGTGCGCGACTTCGCCATCGTGGACGGCGAGCCGCAGGTGACGCGAGCCGTGGCGGACCGGGCGCTGCGCATGCTGGACGTGGACGCCATCGGGCTCGACCAGATGGACCGGCGCTACCTGTCCATGGTGGCCGAGAATTTCGGCGGCGGGCCGGTGGGCATCGACACCATCGCGGCCGCCCTCTCGGAGCCGCGCGACGCCATCGAGGACATCATCGAGCCCTACCTGCTGCAACAGGGCTTCCTGCAGCGCACGCCGCGCGGGCGGCTGCTGACGCCCAACGCCTTCCGCCACCTGGGGCTGGCGGAGCCCAGGCGGGACCCGTCGCAGTTCGGCCTGTTCTCCGCCGAGGACTGAGCGGGCCGCGGCGTCTTGGCGCGCCGGAGTTGACGCTTTGTCAGCATCCGCCGGGTAGCTATCGCGTCCATGTTGACCCGCAGACATTTCCTCCGGCTCGTGCAGGCCGGCGCAGGCGCCGGGGCGCTCGCCTCCACGTGGGCGCTCGCTGAACCCTTCTGGCTGCGCGTGACGCGCTATGCGATTTCGCCGCCGGGCTGGCCAGCCGGGCTCGCGCTGCGCGTGGCCGTGGTGGCGGACGTGCATGCGTGCGAGCCCTGGATGAGCGCCGGCCATATCGAGGACATCGTCGATACGACGAACGCCCTCGGGGCCGATTGCGTGCTGCTGCTGGGCGATTATCTCGCCACCCACCGCTTCGCGCTGCAGACGCCCCCGGCCCAATGGGCCCGCGCGCTCGGGCGTCTGCGCGCGCCGCTGGGCGTGCATGCGGTGCTGGGCAATCACGACTGGTGGAGCGACCCGGCGGCCCTCGCCACCGGCGCCGCGCCCTTCGCCCGAAAGGCGCTGGAAGACGCCCACGTCCGCGTGTTCGAGAACGACGCCGTGCGCCTCGTCAAGGACGGCAGGCCGTTCTGGATCGCCGGACTCGGCGACCAGATCGCCTTCGTGCCAAGGCGCGGATGGCGGCGCCCGTTCGGCATGGACGACCTCGCGGGGACGCTTCATGCGGTGAGCGACGACGCGCCCGTGATCCTCATGGCCCACGAGCCGGACGTCTTCCCCCGCGTTCCGCCCCGGGTGTCGCTGACCCTCTGCGGCCACACCCATGGCGGCCAGGTGAACATCCTTGGCCACGCGCCCTGGACCCCTTCGCGCTACGGCGCGCGCTTCCGCTATGGGCACGTCGTGGAGGAGAACCGCCATCTGGTGGTCTCGGGCGGCCTCGGCTGCTCGGGCGCCCCGGTGCGCCTCGGCTCGCCGCCGGAGATTGTCTTGATCGAACTGGGGGCCTCGTCTATCGCCTGAGCCAGCCTCAGGAACGCGCCATGCCGAGCCCCCACGTCTTCCCCGTCCGCGTCTATTACGAAGACACGGACTTTTCCGGCGTGGTCTATCACGCGTCCTACCTGCGCTTCATGGAGCGCGCGCGCACGGAATTGCTGCGCGCGCGGGGCGTCCACCAGCAGGCCATCCATGACGGGGCGGCCGGCGAGGCGTTCGGCTTCGCGGTGCGGCGGATGGAGATCGACTTCCTCAAGCCCGCCCGAATGGACGACCTGCTGAGCGTGGAAACACGCGCCCGCGCCATCGGGGGCGCCTCGCTGGATCTTGAGCAGCGCGTCCTGCGCGCAAGCGAGACCCTGATCGTAGCGCAGGTGCGCATCGCCTGCGTGGCCGGCGGGCGTCCCTTCCGGCTGCCCGCCTGGGTGCGCGAAAAGCTCGCAGGCGGCTGATCGGCTGACAAACATAAACCCTTCGTTAACCCTGATCGGGTCTTAACTCGACACGTGGAATTCCGCCGCGAGGCTTGGCCGGCGCAGGCCCAAGTTTCGGCGGATTTTGCGCCCAAGAGCGGACAGCATCCGCTCCGGGACGCAACGCGGAAGCTTCCGCGCCGGGGAATGACGGAGCGGGCCGCCCGCTCCGAGCGAAGGACAAAGCGAATGAATCCTGCTGACGTCGCGGGCGCTGCGGGCGCTTCAATGGACATGTCGATCTGGGGCATGTTCTGGAACGCCCATATGGTCGTGAAGATCGTGATGCTCGGCCTGCTGGGCGCATCCGTCTGGACGTGGGCCATCATCATCAACAAGTCGATGCTGATCTCGCGCGTCGACAAGGCGATGGACCGGTTCGAGGACACGTTCTGGTCCGGCCAGTCCCTCGAGGAGCTTTACGATACGCTGTCGGCGCGCCCGACCACGGGCATGTCGAGCCTGTTCGTGGCCGCCATGCGCGAATGGAAGCGCTCCTTCTCCAACGCGTCCGCGGCGTTCATGGGCCTGCAGGCGCGCATCGAGAAGGTGCTGGACGTGTCCATCGCCCGCGAGGTCGAACGGCTGGAATCTCAATTGCTGGTGCTGGCCTCGGTCGCGTCCGCAGGTCCGTTCGTGGGCCTGTTCGGCACCGTATGGGGCATCATGTCGGCGTTCCGCTCCATCGCGGTGTCCAAGAACACCTCGCTGGCTGTCGTGGCGCCGGGCATCGCCGAAGCGCTGTTCGCCACCGCCATCGGCCTGTTCGCCGCCATTCCGGCGCTGGTCTTCTACAACATCCTGCAAGGCAAGGTCGCGCGCTCCCAGGCGCGCATGGAATCCTTCGCGGATGAATTCTCCTCCATCCTCTCGCGCCAGATCGACCACCATGTGGCGGCCGAGCGCGACCGCGCGGCCTGAGGGAGCGCGCGCATGGGAGCCTCCGTGGGAGCTTCGGGCGGCAAGGGCGGACGGCGCAAGCGCGGCGTGCCGCGCTACGGCGCCATGGCCGAAATCAACATGACGCCGTTCATCGACGTCATGCTGGTGCTGCTCATCATCTTCATGGTCGCCGCGCCCCTGCTGGCGACCGGCGTGCCGATCGACCTGCCGCAGACTTCGGCGGGCACGCTGAACATCGACCAGAAGCCGATCTCGGTCGCGATCGACGAGAAGGGCGAGGTCTTCCTCATGGACCAGCCCGTGGCGGTCGGCGACCTGGTGACCAAGCTGCAGGCCGCCGCCAAGTCGGGCTTCGACGAGCGCATCTACGTGCGCGGCGCGCGGGCGGTGAACTATGGCCGCGTGGCCGAAGTCATGTCGACCATCACGGCCGCCGGATACAAGAAGGTGGCGCTGGTGACCGAGCAGGAAAGGAAGTGACGGGGGCGTGAAGATTTCCTCCTCAGAACCCGGCGTCTACCTCTCGGCCGCGGCTCACGCCGCGCTGCTGGTGGCGGCGCTTGTCTCGTTCTCGGGAACGCCCCGCCCCATGGACGCCGCCGAGGCGATTCCCGTGGAGATGATTACGGACTCGCAGTTCAACGAGGTCATGAAGGGCGTGCGCGACGCCCCCAAGCCAGCCCCGCCGGTCGCCGACAAGGTTTCGGAGGTCGTCGAGACCAAGCCCCGGCCCGTGCGCAACGAGGCCAAGGCGGACGTGCCCGCCCCGCCCTCCCCGCTGAAGCGCCAGCCCGATCCGGGCGAGGACGAAAAGCCGGAGCCGCCGACGCCGCCGGTGCGCACGGCCGCCCTGCCGCCAGAGCCCGAACCGCCCAAGCCTGAGCCGCCCAAGCCCCCCGAGCCCCCGACGCCGCCTGTGCGCCCCCCGGAGCCGCGCGTCGAAAAGCCCGAGCCGCCCAAGCCGGAACCCAAGCCCGAACCCAGGCAGGAGCCCAAGCCCGAGAAGGCCGAGGCCATCGAGCCTCCGCGCCCGCCCGTGCGCCCCAAGCCTGAACCGGCCAAGCCCGAACCGCCCAAGCAGGCGGAAGTGAAACCGACGCCGCCGCCGCGTCCGGCGCCGCCCGCGCCCCAGAAGCCGAAGCCCGAGCCCATGAAGGCGAGCGAGATCGCGGCCCTGCTGGCCGAGAAGAAAACCGCCGAACCCAAGCCCGCCGTGCGCCCCAAGTCCGGCCAGGAGAGCGCCGAGAAGGCGCGCACCTTCGACCCCAACGGCATCTCCAAGCTGCTGTCCAAGGAAGAGCCCGCCCAGCGCGCCTCGACGGGACGCGCCGTCAGCCAGGTCGCCTCGCTCGGGGCGCCGAACGCGAGCGCGCAACGCATGTCGCCCTCCCTGTGGGGGCAGCTCGACGGCTATCTGGTGGAACAATACAAGCGCTGCTGGAATTACCTGCCCACGGGCGTGGGCGGCTCGGCCTACGTGCCGCAGATCGAGGTCGCCTTCACCGAGAGCGGCCTTCTCTCGCGCGAGCCCCGCTTGCGCAATCCCCCCTCCGACCCGGCGCTGCGCGCGCTGGCCGACAGCGCCTTGCGGGCGGTGAAGAACCCATTGTGCAACCCCATGCGCATTCCGGCGCAATTCCAGCCTTATTACAACGAATGGAAAGAACGCATCCTGCGGTTCGATCCCGACGAGATGATGGGGTGAGCCGCATCGCCTGCGCCCTCGCCGATTGACTTCAACCTTCTCGCGACCCTGCAATTTCGCGACGTTAATCTCGAAAGTGCCCTCATGACGCTTCTCACGACCCGCCGCACCTTCGGCCTCTCCATGGCCGGCCTCGCCGCAACGCCGCTGCTGGGGCGAGACGCCGTGGCGCAGCCGCGCGAACTGGACATTCGCGGCGGCTCCTTCCGGCCCGTGAACATCGCGGTCACGAACTTCGTGGGCGACGCCCAGCAGGGGCCCGCGCTCGCCAGCGTGGTGACGAACAATTTCAGGCGCTCGGTCTTCCTGCAGCCGCTCGATTCGAAGACCTTCGTGGAGACGATCTCCAACCCCGACCAGCCGCCGAACATGGATTCGTGGCGGATGATCAATGCGCAATACGTGGTCACCGGCCGCACGGGACGGGGCGCGGACGGGCGCCTGCGCACCGAGTTCCGCCTGTGGGACGTCGCCACCGGCCAGCAGGCGGCGGGCCAGCAATTCGTCACCGACCCCAACAATTCGCGCCGCGTGGCGCACATCGTGTCGGACGCCATCTTCTCGCGCATCACCGGCGAGAAAGGCTGCTTCGACACCCGCGTCGTGTTCATCGACGAATCGGGCCCCAAGGAGACGCGCCGCAAGCGCCTCGCGATCATGGACCAGGACGGCGCCAACGTGCGCTACCTGACCAAGGGCGACGACCTTGTGCTGACCCCGCGCTTCTCGCCGTCCTCGCAGGACGTCACCTACATGGCCTTCGGGCAGGGCGACCCGCGCGTGTTCCTGCTCAACATCGAGACGGGCCAGCGGGAGGTGGTCGGCAATTTCCCCGGCATGACCTTCAGCCCGCGCTTTTCGCCCGACGGCCAGCGCATCATCATGTCGCTGTCGCAGGGCAGCTCCACGAACCTGTTCTCCATGGACCTGCGCTCGCGCACGACCACGCGCCTGACGGATTCCTCCGCCATCGACACCTCGCCCTCCTATTCGCCGGACGGCTCGCAGATCGTGTTCGAAAGCGACCGCGGCGGCGGCCAGCAGATCTACGTGATGGGCGCGGCGGGCGGCTCGGCCAAGCGCATCTCGTTCGGCCAGAACGCGCGCTATTCGACGCCGGTCTGGTCGCCCAAGGGCGACTTCATCGCCTTCACGCGCCAGCGCGCGGGCTCGTTCGGCATCGGCGTCATGAAGCCCGACGGCTCGGGCGAGCGCATCATCACCGAAGGCTTCCACAACGAAGGCCCCACCTGGGCGCCCAACGGCCTCTACCTGATGTTCTTCCGCGAACCGGGCGGCCAGTCCGGCCCGAAGATCTACATGACGGACGTCTCCGGCCGCGGCGAATTCCCGGTCACGACGCCCTCGTTCGGGTCCGATCCGAGCTGGGGTCCGCTGCTGAGCTGAGGGGAACGAGGGCGCGCCGGGAGGCGAGCGGTCCAGGGTGAGCTGCGAATGGACCCGCGCGCCTCCTGGCGCGTTCTTGGCCACCCTCACCCCAGCCGGTAGACCGACAGCTCCACGCTCGCAGGCTTGCGCACGCCCGTGCACACGAACAGCGATTCCATCATCCAGCGATAGGCGGGCGCGGAGGTCTCGAAGCGCGGGACGGCGCGGAAGTAGATGCGCTCGGGCGGCACGGGTTCGCCGCGCTTGAGGCGCGCGATGTCCTCCAGCGCGCCGAAGCGAATCCCGTTGTTCTCCACGTAGATCAGCGCGCCGTCGTCCGCCTCGATCACGTAGCGGGCGTGCAGCTCCGTCAGTCCGTTCGGGCGGATGATCTGGAAGTCGGCGCCGCCCGGCAGGATGCGCCCGTTGAGGCGCGGGCCTGACGCGGAGCCGCCGTCGATGGCGATGATGCGCCTCTCTCCGAGGCCGATCTCGCCGATCTCGAAGGGAACCGCGACCGCGACCGAGAGATCGAAGGCGTGCTGGAGATCGATAGGTTGCGGCATGGGGCCCTCACATGCGGGACGGCAGCCAGAGCGCCAGCTGCGGGAAGATCACCATCATGGCCAGCACGCAGATGAGGGCGGCCACGAAGGGCAGCACGCCCCTGAAGATGGTGGTGAAATCGACGTCCTTCACCATGCTCTTGATGACGAAGACGTTCATGCCCACAGGGGGATGAATGAGCCCCAGCTCCACCGTCATGACGATGATGACCCCGAACCAGATCGGATCGAACCCGAGCTGGACCACCACCGGAAACACGATCGGCACCGTGAGGATGATCATCGCCATGGCGTCCATCAGGCAGCCCAGCACCAGATACATCAGCAGGATGACGATCAGCACGCCATAGGGGCCGATGCCGAGCCCGGTGAGGAACTCCGTCACCTTCTGGGGCGTCTGGGTGATGGTGAGGAAGTAGCCGAAGATCAGCGCCCCGATGAGGATGGTGAACACCGCGGCCGACGTGCGCGTCGCCTCCAGCAGCGAGCGCTTGATCCCCTCGACGGACAGGCGCCGGCGCGCGACGCCAATGATGAACGCCCCTGCGGCTCCCATGCCGCCCGCCTCCGTGGCGGTGAACAGGCCGCCGTAGAGGCCGCCGATGACGAACAGGAACAGCAAAGCAGGCGCCCACACGTCGCGCACGGGCCCGAAGCGCTGCGACCAGAGCAGGCGCGGCGCGGCGGGCAGGAAGTTCGGCCGCAGCCACACGATGATCGCGATGGTGAGCATGAACGCCCCCACCTGCAGGAGGCCGGGCACGACGCCCGCGATGAACAGCTTGCCGATGTCCTGCTGGGTGATGAGGCCGTAGACGGCCAGCACCGTCGAGGGCGGGATCATGATGCCCAGCGTGCCGCCCGCGGCGATGACCCCGGTGGAGAAGGATTGCGGATAGCCCGCGCGCCGCATCTCAGGATAGGCGACGGCCGAGAACGTCGCGGCGGTCGCCACCGACGAGCCACAGATGGCCGCGAAGCCGCCGCACGCCGCGATGGTGGCGACCCCGAGCCCGCCGCGCCGATGTCCCACGAAGGCGTTGGCTGCGCGGAACATCTCGCGGCTGATGCCGGCGTTCGCCACGAACGCGCCCATGAGCAGGAACATCGGGATGATGCCGAACGTGTAGTCCGTCACCGTGCGCATCGTGGTCTGGCCGACCATTTTCAACGCGGCGTCGTAGCTGGTGAGATAGCCGAAGCCCACCACGCCCACGAGCCCCATCGCCATGCCGACCGGCACGCGCAGCAGCATGAGCGCAAAGAGCGCCAGAAAGCCCAGCAGGGCGACGAGATCGGTGTCCATGTCGCCCTCAGTCCGCCGGTTTCAGTTCGGTTTCTTCGACGATCTCTTCCGGGTGGAAGATAAGCCGCCACGTGCGGATGGCGATCAGCAGCACCGCGCACACGTCGCCGATCCACGCCACGGCGAAGAACGGCCAGGTGGGCAGCCGCAGGTCATAGGTGAGCACGTTGGACGACCACGTGTCGCTGACCTTGCCGAACAGCGTCCACGTCTGGACGGTCACGACGAACAGCAGGACCGACGTGGCGAAAATGTCGATGAAGCGCCGGTAGCGCGGGCTCGCGGCCGTCCAGACGAGATCGACCGTGATGTGCGTGCCGCGATAGCTGGTCGCCGCGATGCCCCAGAAGATCAGGATGCCGAGCAGCATCCGGCCGAGATCGTAGCCGTCGGGGATCGAGGCGGCGAAGAAATAGCGCAGCATCACGCCCACGAACGTGAGCGCGACCACGAGTCCCACGAACACCGCCGCGACCCATTCAATCGCGTCGATGAACCCGTCCATGTATTTGCGATGCACGCGCGTCCCCGGCGTTAGGCGGAAGCGGCGGCCGCGCTCTGCGGCCGCCGTCGGTGGATCAGAAGCCCGCGCCCATCTTGGTCAGCGTGGCTTCGAGTTCGCTCGCCGCCGCGTTGGCGTCGACGCCCGCCTTCGTGACGCCCGCCGCCCAGCTGGTGCGCAGCTCGCCCACGACCTTCTTCCACTCCCCGATCTGCTCGGGGGTGAGCTTGTAGACCTCATGGTCGCTGAGCGCCTTCATCTTGGCGACGCCGGCGGCTTCATAGTCGGACCAGGGACCTGCGACCTTCTCGGCCCACTCGGTGGTGCAATGGTCGTCGATCACCTTCTTCTGCGCGTCCGACATCTGGGCGTAGACGCGCGGATTGATGTTGGTGGTGAACACGGTCGCGTAAAGCGGCTCGTCGATGTGGAACTTCACCGCCTTCTCGATGCCGAACAGGAACATCGAGCCCCACGGGAAGAAGATCGCGTCCGCGACGCCGCGCTCCAGCATGTCGCGCGCTTCGGGCGCGGAGGCCTGCACGTTGGTGCCGCCCGATTTCGACACGAGCTCGCCGATGGTGCTCTGCGCCGGGCGCACCTTCATCCCCTTCATGTCGGCGGGCGTCGTCACCTTCTTGCGGCTGTGCAGGGAGCCGGGAGAATGGATGTAGGAGAAGCAGTACTTCGTATCCTTCATCTCGGCGGCGGCGTACTTGCGGTACCACGTGTCGAGCGCCTTCGTGCCCGTGCGGCCGTCCTTGAAGGTGAGGGGAATCTGGCCCGCGGCGATCACCGGGAAGCGGCCCGGCTGATAGCCCGGATTCACGTAGACCACGTCGGCGATGCCGTCCTTGGCCATGTCGTAATGGTCGAACGCCTTGCCGAGCTGCTCGGCGGGGAACATCGTGGATTTGATCGTGCCGCCCGAAGCCTTCTCGATGGATTCGCCCCACGCCTTGTAGGCGGGGAACAGCGGATGCTGCGCCGGAACCCAGAGCGAAATCTTCAGATTGACCGGCTTGTCCTGCGCCAGCGCGGGGGCTGTCGCCATCATGGCGGGCGCGGCCAGCATCGTGGTGGCGGCGAGCGCAAAAGAAATGCGGTTCATGGGTCTTCCCCTCCTCAAAGCGCCGGACGCGTCCTCTCCCTCGTCCCGTCGATCTTGACGACCGTCGTGCGGCCCTGAGGCCCCCGGCTGCGCGCAGGCTAGCGGAAGTTCAGGCGCAGCCGCAAGCCTAATTGTTATGGCCTAGAACAATCGGATAAGAGCCGCCATCACGCGCCCGCAAAGCGCAGGCTGACGAAGCCCGGGGGCGCGTCTTCTCCGGCGGCCCGCACGAATCCCTCGCGTTCGAAAAAGCGCAGCGCGCGGGCGTCACCCGCCGGCGCCTGCGCCCGCAACGCGCCGTGCGAGATGCGTTTGGCCTCGCCCATCAGCGCGCCCGCGACCCCGGAGCCGCGCGCGCTGGAGGCCACCACGATCTGGTCGAGGCGCCCGGCGTGCGTGTCCAGCGTCACGAAGCCCGCGATGCCGCCCGTGCGGGTGTTCACCGCGCAGATCGTCGTGGCGCCTTGCTCGTGCAACGTCTCAAGATGCTGGAACAGCCAGTCATGACGGGCCCGAAAGCCCAGCGCGGGCATGTCGGCGCCCCAGTTGGACACCCACAGGTCCGCGACCTCCCAATGATCGGGCCGCAGGAAGTAATGCAGATGCACGTCGTGCGCCGTGGCGCCGGGTCGATCCATGGGCGCGCGCCTCACCGCTCGGTCAGCTTCAATTCGATGCGCCGGTTGCGCCGCAGCGCTTCTTCGCCGTCGCCAGGGTCCAGCGGCTGGAACTCGCCAAAGCCCGCCGCCACGAGCCGCTGGGGCGAGACGCCGCGCGCTGCCAGATATTGCACCACCGAGATGGCGCGCGCGGCCGACAGGTCCCAGTTGGACCGGTAAATCCCCACGCCCTGCAGGGGCCGCTTGTCGGTGTGGCCGTCGACGCGCATGACCCATGGGATCTCGGGCGGAATCTCGCGTTCAAGGTCGCTCAGCGCGGACGCCAGCTTGTCGAGTTCGCCACGGCCCTGGGTGGCGATCTCCGCCCGGCCGGTGTCGAACAGCACCTCGGATTCGAACACGAAGCGATCCCCCACGACCCGCACGCCGGGGCGGGCGCCGAGGATTTCGCGCAGGCGGCCGAAGAAGTCCGAACGGTAGCGCGCCAGCTCCTGCACCTTCTGGGCGAGGGCCACGTTGAGCCGCGAGCCCAGATCGGAAATGCGCGCCTGGCTTTCCTTGTCGCGGCGCTCGGACGCCTCCAGCGCCTCTTCGAGCGCGGCGAGCTGTCGGCGCAGGGCGGCGAGCTGCTGGTTGAGGATGTCCACCTGCGCCAGCGCCCGGGACGAGGTCTGCCGCTCGGAGTCGAGCGCCCGCTGGGCCGCCGCCGCCGCGCCGCCCGCGCCCGACGCGTCGGCGGCGTTGGAATTGACGAGGCCCTGCAGGCGGTCGCGATCTCGCTGGGTCGCTTCGAGCGTCGCCATCAGGGAGGCGAGCGACGACTGGCTTTCGCCCTTGCCGGAGCGCTCCAGCGCCAGCAGGGAGGTCAGCTCGGCGATCTGCCGGTTGAGGCGCGCCAACGCGGTGTCCTTGCCGGTCACCTCGCGGGAGAGAAAATACTGCGCCAGCACAAAGATCGAGAGCAGGAAGATGATCGCCAGCAGCATGGTCGAAAGCGCGTCGACGAAGCCCGGCCAGTAGTTGAACCCTTCCGTGCGGCGGCGCGACTTCGACAGGGCCATCAGCGTCGCTCCGCCTCGGAGGCCAGCCGCTCCAGCAGCTTGCGGATGTCGCGCTGCTGTTCGGCCTGGGATTCGACCCACTCGCGAACCATCTGCTGCTCGCCGCGCATGTGCTTGACGAGCCCCTGGATGCCTTCCGCCAGATTGGCCATGGCGGCCGCCGACGCGCGCGAGACGCCCGGATCGCCCGCGCCCAGCCTGGCGAGCGCGGAGGCGATCTCGGGCGGCAGGCCAGCGAGCGAGTCCAGCGGCTGGTCGGCGGCGTTGGCCGAGAGGTTGTCTTCAAGCTCGGTGTAGAAGCGGTTCTGCGCCTGGCCGGCCTGAAGATCCAGAAAGCCCAGCACCAGCGAACCCGCGAGGCCGAAGAGCGAGGAGGTGAACGAGATCGACATGCCCGCGATGGGCGCCGCGAGCCCGTTCTTCAACTCGTCGAACATGACGCTGGCGTCCGCCCCGCCCCCCATGGACTTGATGACGCCCCCGATGGAGCCCACCGTCTCCAGCAGGCCCCAGAACGTGCCCAGCAGGCCCAGGAACACCAGCAGGCCCGTGAGGTAGCGCGAGGTCTCGCGCGATTCGTCGAGGCGCGCGCCCACCGAGTCCAGAATGGCGCGCAGCATGTGCGTCGAGATGGGGCCGCTGCGCTCGCCCAGCAGGCGCGCCATGGGGGCCAGCAGCACCGGGGGGCGCGCGGAGGGCTTGCCGCCCGGGCGCAGGCTGTTGGCCCAGCGCGCTTCCGAGAACAGTCGCGAGACCTGCCGCAGCGCCAGCACGATCCCGATGGCCATCACGCCGATGATGAGCGCGTTGAGCCCCGGGTTGGCCATGAAGGCCACGATGATCTGCTTGTAGAGAATGAACGCGATGAAGCCGATCAGGACAAGGAACGTCAGCATCCGCACCAGATAGATGCGGGGCGTGGATATGCGGTGCGGATCACGGTCGCTCGCCATCTCGTTCCCCTTGCGGTTCGCTGGCCTTGGGGCCTCAGCGGGTCGCCGCGCCCGCGCAAATCAGCGCGGACCGCGACGCATCATGCCGCACGAATGAGGCCAAGCAAATGCCGATGCATCGCCTCGTTGCCGGCGCACACCGAACCCTTCTCCAGCACGATGTCGGCGCCGTCGGCGTCGCTCACGTAGCCGCCCGCCTCGCGCACCAGCAGCACGCCCGCCGCCATGTCCCACGGCTTCAGGCCACGCTCCCAGAACGCGTCGTAGCGGCCGGCGGCCACCAGCGCGAGGTCGATCGACGCGGCCCCGAGGCGGCGCACGGCGCCGGCGCGCGCCATCACGGCGGCCAGCTCGGCCTTGAACCTGGGATGCTGCGGGGCCCGCCCGAGCGGCGGGATGCCGCAACCGATGAGCGCATCGGGGATGTCGCGGCGCGCGGAGACGCGCAGGCGGCGGTTGTTGAGCCAGGCGCCCTGCCCCTTCTCGGTGACGTACATGTCCTCCGTGATGGGGTTGTAGATGAGGCCCGCCACGATGGCGCCTTCGCGCTCGAGGGCGATGGACATGGCGAAGATCGGCAGGCCGTGCAGGAAGTTGGTGGTGCCGTCGAGCGGATCGATCAGCCAGCGGTGGCTCTTGTCGGAGCCTTCCACCACGCCTTCCTCCTCCATCAGGAACCCGTAGCCCGGCCGCGCCTTCGAGAGCTCCTCGAACAGCGTCTTCTCGGCCTTGTGGTCGGCGGCGGACACGAAGTCGCCCGGCCCCTTGATGGAGACCTGCAGGTTTTCGACTTCGCCGAAGTCGCGCTTGAGGCCGCGGCCCGCCTTGATGGCGGCGGCGGTCATGACATTCATCAGGGCGGAACGGATCATCTGTCGCTTTTCACTCTATTGAAGCCCGATCTGCGCGGCGCGGGGCCCGCCCGTCAAGGGCTTTGAGGGTCCCGCGAGCGCACCGGGCCGGGTTCACTTGCCCACGAAACGCTGGACGGCCTCTTCGACCGCGGCCTTCTCCGCCTGGGTCAGGCTGGGCATCTTGGCGTCGAGCCACTCGTCCTTCAGCCCGTTGGCGGTGGCCAGCGTATGCCATTTCATCGCCTCCACCATGTCGGCCTTGACGCCGCGCCCGACGGCGTAAAGCCGCGCGAGGCGGTTTTGCGCCACCGGCGAATTCATCGCCGCCGCGCGGGCGAAGTATTTCGCCGCCCCGGCCTCGTCCTTTGGGGCGCCGTCGCCGTTGAACAGCGCGATGGCGTATTCCACCATGGCCGCCACGTGCTTTTCCTGCGCCGCCTGCCGGAAATACTCGGCCGCCCTGGCGCGGTCCTTCGGGACCCCCGAGCCCTCCTTGTAGAGGACCGCGAGCCCATAGGCGGCGTCGAGGTCCCCGGCGGCCGCCCCGCGGGCGAAGTAGTCCGCCGCCGCGCGGAAATCCTGCACCTCGTCGTCCAGCGCCATCAGGCCGAGATTGTAGAGGGCGCCCGCATGGTTCTGCGCCGCGGCCTTCAGGAACCATTCGCGCGCCTTCGCGCGGCTTTCCGCCACGCCCGCGCCGCGCAGGTAGGCTAGCGCGAGGGAGAATTGCGCCTGCCGGTCGCCCCGGTCGGCCGCAAGCGCGAACCAGCGCGCCGCCTCGACGGGATCGCGGCGCGTCGCCTGCCCGTCGGCGTAGATCACGCCCAGCAACGTCATCGCCGGGGCGTCGTTCGGGTTCGTCTCAAGGCGCTTCAGGGCCTCGTTGAGCGCGGTGAGGAAATTGCCGCGCTGGTAGGCGCCGAACGCCAGATCGGGCGGCGGGGAGCCGACGGGCGCGGGGGCGTCCGGCGTCTGCGCGGCCGCCCCGCAGGCCACGACCGCCAGCAGGCAAGCCGCCGCAGCCCGCCGCATCACGTGTTCTTTTCCCCTGCGCGCATCGCCGCATGGATCAGGTCCGCCGCTTCCTGCAACGCGGCGGCGGGGCCGCGCGGATCGCCCCACACGGCGTCCCGCAGCGCAACGAAGTCCGCGCCCGCCCCGACGATCAGCGCCACGTCGGGCAGCGAGGGCGCGTAACCGACGCACGGCACGTTGAAAATCTCCGCCCACCAGCTCACGCGTTCCACCACGTCGCCCAACGGCGGCGTCCACCCGTCAGGCGCGGGATCGCCGAACATCACGTAGTCCACCTCGGTCTCGCCTGCGGCCATCGAGTCATGGCGGCTGCGGAGCCCCCCGGCGCCGACGATGCGGTCCGGCTTCATGCTCTCCACCGCCTCGTCGATGGCCTGCGCGAGCGCCTCGCCCCGGCCGACGATGTGGACGCCGTCCGCCTTGGAGCGCGCCGCCACCCGCGCCTCGGCCACCAGCGCGGCGCCGCCCGCTTTCTGGACGATGGGCACGAGCCGCGTGGCCGCCTTGGCGGCGTCGCCCTCGCTGAGCCCCGCAAGGTCCAGGTAGACGCACGCCACCGGCGCGGCCGCGAGCGCCTCCTCCAGCCGGGGCGCGAACGCGTCGGCGGACTCGATGGGCGGCGTGAAGAGGTAGAGCTGGGGCGAATCGGCGGACATGGCGGGCTTTGATCCTGTGGGGGGCGCTTCTGCCTAAATCAGAAACGATTCGGGCGAAAGCGCGGTCCGGAGGCCACGCGCGATCTTATTCTCGTCCCAGAGCTTTCATTCGCCTGCCGGGGGCGCCGCCTGGAGGCCGGCGGCGGCCTCGATGCCCTCGAGATCAATGCCCGGCTGCGCGCCGAACATGTTGACGAAGGCCGCCCGGCTCTCCTGCAATTTCGCGAAATGAATCTGCGCCACCTCGTCCAGCTTGGCGGCGCCCTCGGGCGTGAGAGCCAGGAGGGCCCGGCGCCGGTCCGCCTGGTCGCGCACGCGCACGATCATGCCCGCGGCCTCCAGCCGGTTGACGAGTTCGGCCGCCGTGTTGGGTTTAATGAGCAGCCGCTCCGCCAGTTCGCCCACGCTGATCTGGGTTTCGCCCGTCTGGGCGCGGATGGCCAGCATGGCCTGATACCGCCGGGGCCCCAGACCCACGGATTCCAGCATCGTGTCGCTGAACGCCATGAAGTGCCTGAGAGCCTGCCGGAACTTGGCCAGGGCTTCGTAATCCGCCTGGCTGAGTGTCCTATTTGTCACATTCGCTGACATATCACCGCGTCGCCCTGAAGCAGCCCTTAACAGGGCCGGAAATATCTCGTACCACGAACAAATTGATCTATCGGGTTACGAACATCTCGTGTCTCGATACGTCTCTGGCCGGCGCCGCGCACCAATGCTGGCGCCGGGCGGCCTTAAGCACCGCCATACTGGAGGGAAAAATGGGGCTTGTTAAGGGAATTCTACTGGGCGGGGGGGCATCCCTGCTCGCCGTCGGGGCCGCGCAAGCCGCCGACCTTCCCGTGCGAAAAGCCGCGCCGGTGGAATACGTGCGCATCTGCGACGCCTACGGGGCCGGGTTCTTCTACATTCCCGGAACCGACACCTGCCTGAAGGTCGGCGGCTATGTCCGGGTCGATTACGATTACCGGCCGGTGCGCGAGAACACGCTCCGGGTGATCGGAACCGGGCCCAACGGCAACGGGGGCGTGGTCGGCCGACCCTATTACGGCAACAACATCTGGGACAATTCGACCAGCGGCTTCTACGCGCGCGGCGCGGTGTCGCTGGACGCCCGCACCCAGACCGCCTGGGGCACCGTCCAGACCTTCATGCGCCTGCGCCAGGAAGGCGGCAGCGGCGTGATGCAGCGCATCAGCACGCAGCCCTCCCTCGAAGCCGCCTATATCCGCTTTGCGGGCTTCACGTTCGGACAGGCCGCGCAGCCCTTCGCGTTCATGTCCTCATGGGCCTACAACACCCATTACTGGACGGGCTGGCCCAACGGCGTGCGCCAGCTGGCCTACACGTTCACCTTCGGGGGCGGCTTCTCGGCGACGTTCGCCGCGACGGACGCGCAGAGCTACAACGCCGTGGCGCCCGGCCCCTCGTGCAGCCAGCTCACCGGAACCTGCTCGGGCATCACCGTCCCCAACAGGTTCGAGCGCAACGGCGTCGTCTGGGTCGGCAACCTGCGCTACGACCAGTCGTGGGGCTCGGCGCAGATCATGGGCGCCTTCCAGCACGGCGGCGCGACCGCCGGCGGCGGCATCGAGCCCTGGATCTACGGCACGCCCGCGCCCTACACGGGAGTCTACAGCTCCGGCACGGTGCTGGGCGGCAACACGGAGAACGGCTACGCCATCGGGGCGGGCGTCGCCATCAACCTGCCGATGCTCGCCGCAGGCGACCGCCTTGAGCTGAGCGCAGTCTGGGCCGACCGCATCGCCAATCTGCTGGCCGACAACGCGCTCAACTCGCCCTCGGTGGCGGCCTACATCACCAACCCGCTCGGCGGGCCGCCGGTGAACTTCTCCAACGGCTCGGGCTATTCGCTCGCCGGCCAGTTCCGCCATTACTGGATGCCGCAGTTCCGCTCGCAGGTCTATGCGTCCTACACGCAACGCAAGCTGCACTCGGAATCCGAAGGCCTGCCGATCTTCTCCAGCGGCTACCCGAACTACTACACCCCTACGGCCGTCAACTCGGCGGGCGTGGGCGGCAAGGGAACCGCCTGGTCTCTCGGGCACGCGTTCATCTGGTCTCCTGCGACGAACTTCGACATCGGCCTCGAGCTGACCTACCTGCGCGCCAGGTGGAACCAGGCGGCGATCCGCTCGGTGGGCTTCACGACCGTCAACGCCGCAGGCGTGGTCACCGCTTCGGCGACCAACAACTGGACGAACTACGTCGGCTCCTACTCGGACAGCGCCTTCATCGGCAAGCTCCGCGTCCAGCGCGACTTCTAGCGCGCCCGCTCAGGCGCCGACTCAAGGGCTCCGGCGGGACACCGCCGGGGCCTTTTCATGACCGCGCAGCCAAAGAAAAAGGCGGCCCTGAAGGACCGCCCTTGCATTCAAAAAGTCGACTCGGCCGTCTCAAACGGCCTTGGTGCGCAGCTCGCCGGACGCATAGCGCTTGGCCATGACGGAGATCGGCAGCGGCTTGATCTTGCCCGCCTGTCCGGCCGTGCCGAACTGCTCCAGACGCTCCTTGCAGAGCTTCGTCATCGCGTCCATGGCGGGCTTCAGGTACTTGCGGGGATCGAACTCGCCCGGATGCTCGGCAAAGACCTTGCGGATCTGGCCCGTGATGGCCATCCGGTTGTCGGTGTCGATGTTGATCTTGCGCACGCCGTGCTTGATGCCGCGCTGGATCTCCTCCACCGGCACGCCCCAGGTCTGGGGCATCACGCCGCCGAACTTGTTGATGATGTCCTGCAGGTCCTGCGGCACGGACGAGGACCCGTGCATCACCAGATGCATGTTGGGCATGCGGCGGTGGATTTCCTCGATGACGTTCATGGCCAGCACCGCGCCGTCGGGCTTGCGGGAGAACTTGTAGGCCCCGTGCGACGTGCCCATCGCGATGGCGAGCGCGTCGACCTGCGTCTCATTGACGAACTTCACGGCCTCGTCGGGATTGGTCAGCAGCTGGTCGTGGGAGAGCTTGCCTTCGGCCCCGTGGCCGTCTTCCTTCTCGCCCATGCCGGTTTCCAGCGAGCCCAGCACGCCCAGCTCGCCCTCGACCGAAATGCCGCCCAGGTGCGACATGTCCACGACCTGCTTGGTCACGTCGACGTTGTAGGTCCAGTCCGCCGGGGTCTTGCCGTCCGCCTTGAGCGAGCCGTCCATCATCACGGACGTGAAGCCCGCCTGAATGGCTGTCATGCAGGTTGCGGGCTCGTTGCCATGGTCGAGATGAACGCAGACGGGAATGTGCGGGTAGATTTCGATCACCGCGTCCATCATGTGCTTGAGCATGATGTCGTTGGCGTAGGCGCGCGCGCCCCGCGAAGCCTGGATGATGACCGGCGCGTCGACGGCGTCCGCCGCCGTCATGATCGCCAGCGCCTGCTCCATGTTGTTGATGTTGAAGGCCGGAACGCCATAGCCCTGTTCGGCGGCGTGGTCGAGAAGCTGTCTCAGGGTGATGCGGGCCATGGGGGGTCTCCAGACGTTTCTTGGACGAAAGATGCGGCACCTTGTCAGCCGCCGCTTGATATTGTGTTTAAACGCCGAGCTTGGAGGGCGGTTTCATCCCGCCCGGTCCCCTCAGGCGCGCAGCGCCTCGACGCCCGGCAGGGCCTTGCCTTCCATCCATTCGAGGAAGGCGCCGCCCGCCGTCGAAATGTAGGTGAAATGCTGGGCCGCATGGGCCTGGTTCAGCGCCGCCACCGTGTCGCCACCGCCCGCCACGCTGACGAGCTTGCCGGCGTCCGTGAGGTCCGCCGCGAGCCGCGCCGCCGCATTGGTGCCCGCGTCAAAGGGCTTGATCTCGAACGCCCCGAACGGGCCGTTCCACACCAGCGTCTTGCAGGCCGACAGCACGCGCTCGACCTCCACCACCGAGCGCGGCCCGATGTCGAGCATCATCTCGTCGTCCGCGATCTGGTCCACGGAGGCCACGCGGGTCGCCGCATGCTCCTTGAATTCTTTCGCCAGCACGGCGTCGGTGGGAAGCACGATTTCGCACCGCGCCGCCTTGGCGGCCTCGACGATGCTCCTCGCCGTGTCCAGCAGGTCCCTCTCGCACAGCGATTTGCCCACGTGCTTGCCTTGCGCGGCCAGGAACGTGTTGGCCATGCCGCCGCCGATGATGAGGAAGTCCACCTTCTTCACCAGATTGCCCAGCAGTTCGAGCTTGGTGGACACCTTGGCGCCGCCCACCACCGCCGCCACGGGCCGCTGCGGGTTCTCGAGCGCCGCCGACAGCGCTTCCAGCTCGGCCTGCATGGTGCGGCCCGCGAAGGCGGGAAGCTTGCGCGCGAGGCCTTCCGTGGAGGCGTGCGCGCGATGGGCGGCCGAGAACGCGTCGTTCACGTACACGTCGCCGAGCGTCGCCAGCTCCGCCACGAACGCCGCGTCGTTCTTTTCCTCGCCCTTGTGGAAGCGGGTGTTCTCAAGCAGCAGCACGTCGCCGGGCTTCATGGCCGCCACGGCGGACGCAGCCGCCTCGCCGACGCAGTCCCGCGCGAACGCCACCGGGCGCCGCAGATGGGCCGAGAGCACGGGGGCGAGCGGCGCCAGCGAGTTCTCCGTGTCCGGGCCGTTCTTGGGCCGGCCGAAATGGGCGAGCAGGATCACCTTGCCGCCCTTGTCGGCGATCTCGGCGATCGTCGGCAGGATGCGGTCGATGCGGGTGGCGTCCGTCACGCGCCCGTCTTCCATCGGCACGTTGAGGTCGACGCGCACCAGCACGCGCTTGGAGGACAGGTCGGCGGAGTCGAGCGTGCGGAAGGAGGTCATGGCTTCCACTGGAATGAAGGAGCTAAAAAGAAGGGCGCGGCTTGCGCCGCGCCCCGGCATTTTCAAATCTGCTTGGCCATCGCCACGGCCGTGTCGGCCATGCGGTTCGAGAAGCCCCATACGTTGTCGTACCAGGACAGGATGCGCACGAACGTGCCGTCGATCACCTTCGTCTGGTCCATGTGGAACACGGACGAATGGCTGTCGTGGTTGAAGTCGATGGAGACGTTGGGCGCTTCCGTGTAGCCCAGAACGCCCTTCAGCTCCTGGCTGGCGGCGCGCTTGATCGCTTCGTTGATCTCCTTGGCGGAGGTCGCGCGCTTGGCGGTGAACTTCAGGTCCACGACGGAGACGTTGGGCGTGGGCACGCGGATGGCGGCGCCGTCGAGCTTTCCGTTCAGTTCCGGCAGCACGAGGCCGACGGCCTTCGCGGCGCCCGTGGAGGTCGGGATCATCGAGAGGGCTGCGGCGCGGCCGCGATAGAGATCCTTGTGCATGGTGTCCAGCGTCGGCTGGTCGCCCGTGTAGGAATGGATCGTCGTCATGAAGCCGCGCTCGATGCCGATGGTGTCGTTGAGCACCTTGGCGACCGGCGACAGGCAGTTGGTGGTGCACGACGCATTGGAGACCACGAGGTGGTCCTTCGCCAGCTTGTCGTGGTTCACGCCGTACACGACCGTCAGGTCGGCGTCGTCGCAGGGCGCGGACACCAGCACGCGCTTGGCGCCGGCGTCGAGATGCGCCTTGGCCTTTTCCTTCGTGGTGAACAGGCCGGTGCATTCCAGCGCGATGTCCACGTTCATCTCGCGATGGGGCAGTTCGGCGGGGTTGCGGATGGCCGTCACCTTGATGGGCCCGCGGCCCACGTCGATGGTGTCGCCCTTCACGGTCACTTCAGCCGGAAACCGGCCATGGACGGAATCGAACCGCAGCAGATGTGCGTTCGTCTCGACCGGCCCGAGATCGTTGATCGCCACGACCTCGATGTCGGTGCGGCCGGATTCGATGATGGCGCGCAGCACGTTGCGGCCGATGCGCCCGAAACCGTTGATAGCGACTCTCACTGCCATGTCTTTTCCTCCGATCCGTCTTCGCGTGTGTCTTGAAGCTTAGCTTCAGCCGTTGTGGCGGGCGAGCGCCGCCTCGACCACGGCCTTGGATGTAATGCCGAAGTGTTCATAAAGTGTCTTGTACGGCGCGCTGGCGCCGAAAGACTTCATGCCGATGAACACGCCGTCCGAGCCGATGATGGCGTCCCAGCCCTGGCGGATCGCCGCCTCGATGGCGATCTTCACCGGCGCCGAGCCGATGACCTTGCGCCGTTCGTCCTCGTCGCGCTCCAGGAAAATGTCCATGCAGGGCACGGACACCACGCGGGCGCGCACGCCCTTTTCGGCCAGCAGGGCCTGCGCCTCCATGGCGATGGAGACCTCCGACCCGGTGGCGAACAGCGACACCTGGGCCTCGCCGTTGGCCGGCGACAGCTCGTAGGCGCCGCCCGCGCTGAGGTTTTCCTCGACGTACGTCGTCCGCAAGGCGGGCAGGTTCTGGCGGGTCAGCGCCAGAACCGAGGGGGTTCCGGCCGCCTCCATGGCGAGCTGCCAGCATTCCAGCGTCTCGGTCTGGTCGGCGGGGCGGAACACGTTCATGTTCGGGATGGCGCGCAGGCTCGCCAGGTGCTCGACGGGCTGATGCGTCGGGCCGTCCTCGCCCAGACCGATGGAATCGTGGGTCATCACCTCGATATGGCGCACGCCCATGAGAGCGGCAAGCCGCAGCGCCGGGCGGCAATAGTCGACGAACACCAGGAAGGTCGCGCCCGACGGAATATAACCGCCGTGCAGCGCCATGCCGTTGATGGCCGCGGCCATGCCGTGCTCGCGGATGCCCCAGTGGACGAAGCGGCCAAGATATTGCCCGGGGGCGATGGCCGGGGTCGCGGCGACCTTGGTGTTGTTGGACCCGGTGAGGTCCGCCGAGCCCGTGATGAGCTCGGGCACGTGGGGCGCGAGCGCCGCCAGCACCGCTTCCGACGCCTTGCGGGTGGCCACTTCGGCGCGGTTGGCGGCGAGCTCTTTCTTGTACGCGAGGGCGGCGGCCTTCAGGCCTTCGGGCAGCGCGCCCGAGAGGCGGCGCTCGAATTCGGCGCGCTTGGCCGGGTCCATCCCGGCCAGCTTCGTCTTCCAGCCCGCGTGCGCCTGCGCGCCCCGGGCGCCGGCGGCCCGCCAGGCGGCGAGGATGTCGGCGGGGATCACGAAGGGCTCATGGGGCCAGTTCAGCGCCGCGCGGGCGCCGGCGATCTCCTCGGCGCCCAGCGGCTCGCCGTGGGACTTCGAGGTTCCGGCGCGCTTGGGGGCGCCGTACCCGATGGTGGTGCGGCAGGCGATGAGCGTCGGGCGGTCCGCGGCCTTGGCGGCCTCGCAGGCGGCCAGGATGGCGTCCGCGTCATGGCCGTTCACCCGCACGGCGTTCCAGCCGGCCGATTCGAAGCGCTTGATCTGATCGATGGAGTCCGAGACGCTCAACGGCCCGTCGATGGAGATGCCGTTGTCGTCCCAGAGCACGGTCAGGCGGTCCAGCTTCAGGTGGCCGGCGATCGCGATCGCCTCCTGGCTGACGCCCTCCATCAGGTCGCCGTCGGAGGCCAGCACCCAGGTGCGATGGTCCACGACGTCGCCAAATTCCGCGTTCAGCATGCGCTCGGCGAGCGCGAAGCCGACGGACATCGCCAGGCCCTGGCCAAGCGGGCCGGTGGTGGTCTCGACGCCGCGGGTGATGAAGTTTTCCGGATGCCCGGGGGTGAGCGAATGCAACTGGCGGAAGCTCTTGATCTGGTCGATCGTCATGCTGCTCTCGCCCGTGAGATGCAGCAGCGAGTAGAGCAGCATGGAGCCGTGCCCCGCCGAGAGGATGAAGCGGTCGCGGTCCGCCCATTGCGGATCGGCGGCGTCGTACTTCAACACCTTGCCGAAGAGAACGGTGGCGATGTCGGCCGCCCCCATGGGAAGGCCCGGATGCCCGGATTTGGCGCGTTCGACCCCGTCCATGGCGAGCGCGCGGATCGCATTGGCCATAGAATCATGCGAAACGGTCATGATGATGTTCCAAAAGGCGGCCCCACGCGCGCAAAGGCGCGCAATGCGGGCTGGCGTGACCTGAAAGCGGTTTCTGATAACACCTCGTCCGGCCCTGTCAAAGCGCTGCGGGGCCCAAAACGCGCCTCGCCGGCAAGCTTCGCGGGATTCATCTGTGGGCAAGGACGCCGACCGGCGTTGACCGGGCGCCCCGGGCGGTCGCTAATAGGACATTCGGTAAATACGTCATGAACCTGCCAGACCGTCTTCAGGAATCGCTCAAACGACTGGCGTCCGCCCTCGATCACCTCGAGGCCGCCGGCGAACGCCGCGCCATGGCCGACCGGGTGCGCTCGGATCTCGAGGAGGAACTCGCCGTCATGCAGGACGACCGGGCCCGCCTTGCGGTTGAGCTGGACGGCGCCCTCGACCGGATGCGCGTGCTCAACACCGCCAACGAAGACGTGTCGCAGCGGCTGGAGCGCGCCAGCCAGACGATCAGGTCCGTTCTGGACGGCGTGCGCATTCCCGCCGGGGCGGACGCGCCGGAGCAGGACAGCTGATGGCGCAGATCAACGTCACCATCGCCGGGCGCCCTTACCGGATGGCCTGCGCGGACGGCGAGGAGGAGCACCTCATCGGCCTCGCCAGGCTGATCGACGCCAAGATCGCCGAGATGCGTGCGTCCTTCGGGGAGATCGGCGACCAGCGCCTGACCGTCATGGGCGCCATCACCATCGCGGACGAATTGTCCGAGGCCCGCCGCCGCATCGCGCGGCTGGAGGCGGAACTCGGCAGCCTGAATGAAGCCCAGGAAGCCAAGCGCGACATCGACCACGCCTGGTCGAACACGGTCGCCGATTCCATCGAGGCCGCCGCCCAGCGCATCGAGACGCTGGCGCACCAGATGAACGCAGGCGGGCGCAAAGTCTGAAAATCCGCGCTAGTCTGGCGGCAGGATGCGGCGCGCGCCCATCGGCGAGACGACGCGACACTGGGGGGAGAGACATGTTCACCGACCGCACAGCGCTCATCACCGGCGCCGGCTCCGGCATGGGCCGCAGCCACGCGCAGGTTTTCGCCGCGCGAGGCGCCCGCGTCATCGTGCACGACGTCAACGCCGACGCGGTCCGCGAGACGGTGGACTCCATCGCCCGCGAAGGCGGCCTGGCGGTCGCCATGGTGGCCGACATTCGCGACCTGCCCGCCTTCCGCGCCGCGCTGGCGGACGCCGTGGGCCGCGCCGGGGACGTGGACGTGCTGGTCAACAACGCCGGCGTCGGCGGCCGCAGGCTCAGCATCGAGGAGATCGGCGAGGACGAGTGGGACGCGTTCATGCAGGTGCATGTGCGCGGCGCCTTCTTCGCCGCCCAGGCGGTGCTGCCGGGCATGAAAGCCAAGCGGCGCGGGCGCATCGTCAACATCTCCTCCCAATGGGGCGTCGCGGGCAGCGCGAACGCCTCGCACTACGCAGGCGCCAAGGCGGCCCTCATCGGCTACACGAAGGGCTGGGCGAAGGAACTCGCGCCGTGGAACATCACGGTCAACGCGGTGGCGCCGGGCTTCATCCTCACGCCCATGACGGCGGCCAACAGCGGCGAGCCGGAGAAGATGAAAAAGCGCATCGCCTCCATTCCGCTGGGCCGCCATGGCGAGCCGCTGGATATCTCCTACGCGGTGTGCTGGCTGGCGAGCGACGAAGCCAGTTTCGTCACCGGCCACGTGCTCAACTCCAGCGGCGGCGAAGTGATCTAGCGCTTGCGCAAAGGACGCTAGACGGCCGCCGCGACCTTGCGTCCCATCAGCGGACCGGCGGCGACAGAGACCGCCACGCACGCCAGCCCCGCCACGAGCGCCTGCGCGCCGGGCGCGATCAACAGGAGGCACGCCGCCGCGCCCAGCGCGCGGCGCGTCCATGTCGCCGCAAGGCCGCCCTGCGTGAGCTCCTCCAGGCGCCAGTGGAACATGCCCAGCGCCACGCCGCCCGCGTAGATGCCGACGCTCGCGCGCAGCACGCCTTCCACGATCCCCTCCCACGGCCCCATCAGCATGACGCCCGGGTGGTAGGCGAAGTAGAACGGGGCCAGCAGGCCCGCGATGGAGATCTTGGTGGCGATCCATCCGGTCTTCATGAACGGCGCGCCCGCGATGCCCGCCGCCGCGAAGGCGGCGAAACAGACGGGCGGTGTCACCATCGACATCATGCCGAAGTAGATGATGAACAGATGCGCGCCCGCGACCGTCACCCCCATTTTGACGATGGCGGGCGCCACCAGCGCGGCCAGCGTGAGATAGATGATCTGCGTCGGCAGCCCCATGCCGAGCACGAGGCACACGAGCCCGCACAGGATCAGCGCCAGCCACAGCATCCCCATGGAGGCGTCGATCACCAGCGTGGAGATCTTCAGGCCGAACGAGGTCTGGGTCACCACCCCGATGATGACGCCCGCGCAGGCCGCCGAGGTGAACAGCGAAAGCGAATCCTGGAAGCCTTCCCGGATGGCGCCGATGAGGTTGGGGACCGTGACGAGAGCGCGCGTCTTGCGATGAATGAACGCCGCCACGATGGCCGCCACAATGCCGTGCAGCACCGCGATCTGCATCGAAAAGCCGAGGGACATCTCCACCGTGATGACCAGCAGCGACAGGATGTGCAGTCCGCCTTCGCGCAGCACGCCGCGCGCGCTGGGAATCTCGTCCTCCGGCACGCCCTTCATGCCGGTGCGAAGGGCCTCCCAGTGCACCGCGTACCAGATGGCGAAATAGAACAGCAGCCCCGGCACAAGCGCGTAGACGATGATCTGCGCATACGGGATGCGGGTGTATTCAGCCATCAGGAAGGCCGCTGCGCCCATGACGGGCGGCATGATCTGCCCGCCGGTGGAGGCGGACGCCTCCACGGCGGCGGCCATCTCGCGCTTGTAGCCCTCGCGGCGCATCATGGGGATCGTGAACACCCCCTGGCTCACCACGTTGGCGACCGCGCTGCCGGACGCCAGCCCCATGAACAGCGACGAAAGGGTGGCGATCTTCGCCGAGCCGCCGCGCAGGCGCCCGCACAGCGCGCGCGCGAGATCGTCCATGAACTCGATGGCGCCGAGCCGGTTCAGCACGGCGCCGAAGATGACGAACAGGTACACGTATTCAATGGTGACCTGGAGGGCCGACCCGATGACGCCTTCCAGCGACAGGTATTGCAGCGTCAGCACGCGCTCCACGCTGAACGCGCCAGTGCGCAACAGGCCGGTGAGATAGGGCCCGAACCAAAGCGGATAGAGCAGGAACACGATGGACAAGACCGGCAGCGCCGCCCCGGCGGTGCGCCGCGTGCCCTCCAGCACGAGCGCGATCCCCGCGATCGCCACCGCCATGTCGAGCGCCGTTATGTCCCCCGCGCGCGCAAAGATGTTTTCTGAATCGAACGCCACATAGGCGGTGACGCCAAGGCTCGCGAGCGCCAGCGCCCAGTCCAGCGCGCGCAGCGCAGGCGCGCGCGGCCCGCGCGGGGCCAGGAGGGCGAACGTCCAGAACAGCGAGCAGCCGAGAAAGACCGTGCGCAGCACGGCTTCGGGCGCCTCCTCCACCAGGATCGAATACAGCGAAAAGCAGAACAGCGCGACGGCCAGCGCCGTGCGCGCCCAGTCGAGCGGATCGACGCGCTTCCTCGGGGTTTCTTCCATCTGCGTCCGCTCTTTCCTCGACATGCGGGCGCGCCGCGACCCTGCGCGGCGCGATGATCTTGAAGGCCGCGAAAGTTACTTGAGGATGCCCGCTTCCCGGAAGGCGCGCACGGCTCCCGGATGCAGCGGCGCGCCCATCTCCAGCACGCCTGGCCCCGCCGTCTTCGCCTGCTCGAAAAGTTCCTTCACGGACGCGTACTGGGGCGTCTTCTCGATCATCTGGTCGATGTTCTCAATGTACGTCTTGGCGATCACGTAGGCGGTGTTCTCGTCCAGCGAGGCGACGCCCATGTAGCCGTTGAGAATGTTGATGACCGGCGTGTCCTGGGCGTGGCCCCGGAACGCGTCCTTCTTCAGGAAGCCGGAAGCGTAGACGCGCCCCTCGCCGACCGTCTTCTTCAACTGGTCGGGAGACATGGTGACCATGCGGGCCTTGGCGAGTTCGCTCAGTTCGCTCAGGCCCGCGTTGGGGATGCAGCACTGGAGCTGCGCGTCCGCGCGGCCTTCGCGCACCGCCGACGCCCCGGGCCCGAAGGCGAGGTAGACGGGCTTGATGTCTTTTTCGAAATCCCACCCGATGGAGGTGATGATCTGGCGCGCGTGCATCTCCATGCCGCTGCCCTTGGCGCCCACCGCCACGCGCTTGCCCTTGAGGTCGTCGAGGGACTTCACCTCGCCGTCCTGCAGCGACACGAAGAACAGCCCCCATACGCCCAGCGGCACGATGGTGACAAGATCGATCTTCTTCTTGAACGGCGCGCCGCCCTTGAGGCCCAGGTCCACCCAGTTGGCGTCCATGGCGGCCAGCGTGGACTGGCCGGAATCCACGAGCCGCGCGGATTCGATGGCGCCGCTGGCGGCTTCCGCCGTCGCCGAAGCCACCCGTCCGCTGCGGGTCAACACGTCGGCCAGCACCGCGCCCATGACGTAATAGGCGCCGCCCGGCGTGCCGGTGGCGATGCGGACGTCCGGTTTGGCGGCAGATTGCGCGAACGCCGGGGCCCCCGCGAGGGCCAGCGCCGCGACGGCGCCCGCCGCGACGGCCAACGCGCGATGACGGAGCGTGTGGATCATGTCTCGTCCTCCCAGTCCGGCGCCTCATGCGGGCGCTCGGATTCCAGCGGCGAGCGTAGCGCAGCAATTGCGCGCCCGGAACAGCAAAAATCGCCCCGCCGGCACATTGCGCACTGGCGCCCGGGCTGTGGGACGCCTAGATTGGCCCTGCGGGGCTGCCTTGTGCGTGAGGATCAGTATACCCGGGGCCTTATCGATCCGAACGGGAGCTGTACCTGCCCTTGTCCGTGGACTTGGGCACACGGCGCCCACCTACTGTGTAGGTTCCCGGGATCGATGTCCCACGGCTCTGGCGGCTCCGCGCTCACGCCTTTCGCCTCTCGCCCGCTCATGCTAGCCAGCATGGCATGGAAGCGACGTCTCCCCTGTCCAAGGCCGAACTCCGCCGCGCCGCCCTCCAACGCCGCGCGGGCGTGGACGATTCCGTGCGCGACGCCTTCGCCGAGCGGATCGCCCTGCAGGGGGTGGAACTGGCGCGCCGCGCCTTCGCCCGCACCGTCGCGGCCTTCTGGCCGATCGGCACGGAGCCCGACACGCTGATGTTGCTGGCGGCGCTCGACTACCACGAGTTCACCACAGCTCTGCCGTCCGCCGGCGCCCCGGGGACGCCGCTGGCCTTCCGGCGCTGGAAGCAGGGGCTGCCCCTGGTGGAAGGCGCCATGCGCATTCCCGAGCCCGCCCCGCACCTGCCCGTCGTGCAGCCCGACCTGCTGTTCGTGCCGCTCGCCGCCTTCGACAGGCGCGGGTTCCGCATCGGCTACGGCGGCGGCTATTACGATGCGACCCTGGCGGCCATCCGTGCGGCGCGCGCCGCCCCCGCCATCGGGCTCGCCTTCGGCGTGCAGGAGATCGACAGGGCGCCCGAAGAGGCGCACGACCAGCCGCTTGATTTCATCCTCACCGAACGCGAGCTGATCGACTGCTCGCTGGCGTGGCGCGACCCTGACAGCACGGGACACCGGTAATGCGACTTCTCTTCATCGGCGACGTGGTGGGCCGCACCGGCCGCAACATCCTGACCTCTAAGCTGCCGGAACTGCGCCGACGCTGGAAGCTCGATTTCGTCGTCGTCAACGGCGAGAACGCCGCGGGCGGCTTCGGCATCACGGAATCCATTTGCGAGGAGTTCATCGCGGCGGGCGCCGACGCCATCACGCTCGGCAACCACGCTTGGGACCAACGCGAGGCGCTGGTGTTCATCGAGCGCCAGACCCGCCTCATCCGCCCCGCCAACTATCCCGCCGGAACGCCCGGACGCGGCGCCAACCTGATCGAAGCCCAGAACGGCGCCCGCGTGCTGGTGATGAACGTCATGGGCCGCATCTTCATGGACCCGCTGGACGATCCCTTCGCGGCGGTGGACCGCGAACTGGAGGCCTGCCCGCTGGGCATGGCGGCGGACGCCACGATCATCGACATTCACGCCGAGACCACCAGCGAGAAGTTCACCATGGGGCACTTCGCCGACGGGCGCGCCTCGCTGGTTGTGGGCACCCACACCCATGTGCCCACCGCCGACGCGCAGATCCTGCCGGGCGGCACCGGCTACCAGACGGACGCCGGGATGACGGGCGATTATGATTCGGTGATCGGCATGCAGAAGGCCGAGCCGCTCAACCGCTTCACGCGCCGCATCTCGTCCGGCCGGTTCGAGCCCGCCGAGGGCCCCGCCACCCTGTGCGGGGTGGCGCTGGAGACGGACGGGCGCGGGCTCGCCAGCATGATCGCCCCCGTGCGGCTCGGCGGGCGCCTGGCCGAGGCGGCGCCGGCGGCGTGGGAGAGCTGAGCCGAGGGCTCATGGACGGGCTTCATCAGGGAGACTGATGTTTTTCAGCTTGCCCTCGCGGCTGGCGAAGCCATAGTGCGAGCAAACAGAGCTTCAGGAAACGCACGATGGCGCACATCAACGACCTCGCTTATCTCCACCCGTTCCTCGGCATGGATTCCGCCTCGCACCTGCGCGAGCGCGCGCGCATGCATCCCGACAAGCCGTTCCTCGTCTGGGCGCCCTTCGAGGGCCCGGCGGTCACGTGGACGTGGGCGCAGTTCGAGGACGACGTGGCGCGCGTGGCGGGCGGCCTGACGGCGCGCGGCGTGACGGCGGGCGATCGGGTGCTGGTGCATCTGGAGAACTCGCCCCAAACCCTCATCGCCCGCTTCGCCTGCGGGTGGATCGGCGCCATTGCGGTGCTGGGCAATCCCGCCCTCGCCGCCCCCGAGGTGCGCGACGTCGCGGAAGCCTCCGGGGTGCGCGCGGCCATCACCCAGCCGAAGCTGCTGGACGCGGTCGCCTCCTGCAAGGGGCTGGAATGGATCGCCGTCACGCAGACGGACGCCGGCGACGCCCCCGCCCGCGCGCCCTCCCACGCGGAAGGCTTCGAGCGCCTCATGGGCGAGCGGGCGCCGGCGCGCGCGCCCGATCCCCTTGCGGCGGCGCTCATTCTCTTCACCACCGGCACGACCTCGCGCGCCAAGGGCGTGGTGTGGACCCACGCCAACGTGCTGTGGGGCGGCAAGATGGCGGCCCTTCAGCAGGGCGTCCGGCACGAGGACATCTACCATGTGTTCCTGCCGCTCTTTCACGTGGTCGGCTTCTCGTGGTCGTTCCTGGCGGCGTATTTCACCGGCGGCACGGTGGTGCTGCAACCGCGCTTCTCCGGCAGCCGCTTCTGGTCGGCCGCCGTGCCCCACAAGGCCACCATCACCTCGCAGGTGAAGTTCACCACGAGCGTGCTGGCGCAGCAGCCGGTCCCGGCCCATTCCTTCCGGCAGTTCACCACCGCCAACCACACGCCCAGCGTCGCCAAGCACTTCGGCGTGCGCGAGGTGAGCGGCTGGGGCATGACCGAAATGGTCACCCAGGGCATCGTGGGCGATCCGTGGAGCCTGCAGCCGGGCCGCTCCATCGGGCGCCCCTCGTCAGCTTACGCGATCCACATCGACGACGACGACGGCCGCCCGGTCGCGCCCGGCGAGACCGGCCACCTGACCGTGGGGGGCGTGCGCGGCCTTTCGATCTTCCGCGAATACGACGGCAACGAAAAGGCGACCCGCGAGGCCTTCGACGCTCAAGGGCGCTTCATCACCGGCGACCGCGTGGTGCTGCTGGAGAGCGGCTGGATCGAATTCGCAGACCGCACAAAGGACGTCATCAAGGTGGGCGGCGAAGGCGTTTCGGGCGGCGAGGTGGAGGCCTGCGTCGCGCAGGTGGCGGGCGTGCGCGAAGTCGCCGTGGTGGGCCGGCCCGACGAGACATGGGGCGAATGCGTGGTCGCCTTCGTGATCCCGCGCGAACCCGCCTGCGACCGCGAGGCGCTGCGCGCCGAGATTGAAGCCCATTGCCGGGCCTCGCTGGCGAAATTCAAGGTTCCGCGCGAGATCCGCATCGTGGACGACGTGCCGCGCATCGGCTTCGGCAAGGTCGCGAAGGTGAAGATGCGCGAGATGCTGGCGGCCGAGACGGCGGGCGCCGCCTCATGAGCAAGCCCCCCGTCGCGTTCTATTTCGACCTGCTCTCGCCCTTCGGCTACATCGCCTCCACCCAGATCGACGCGCTGGCGGCGCGCCACGGGCGCACGGTGGACTGGCGCCCGGTGCTGGTCGGCGTCACCGTCATGAAGGTGATGGGCATGAAGCCGCTGGGCGAATATCCGCTCAAGGGCCCTTATCTCGTGCGCGACATGGAGCGGCTGGCGAAAATCTGGGGCGTGCCCCTGCGCCGCCATGGCCTCAAGGGCCACAACTCCCTCGCCGCCATGCGCGCCTATGTGTGGCTGAAGCAGCGCGACCCGGAGCTGGCGAAAGCCTTCGCGAAGGCGATCTATCGCAGGCTCTGGGTGGACGGGCTCGACATCACCCCCGTGGAGGCGAGCATGGAGGAGGCCGCCCGGCTTGGCGTGGACCCCGCTGAGCTGGCGGACGCCGTCGCCTCCGATCCCGTCAAGCGCGCGCTGATCGCCGACGTGGACAGCGCCATCGCGGCGGGCGTCTTCGGCGCCCCGTTCTTCATCGCCGACGACGAGCCCTTCTTCGGCAACGATCATCTATGGATGCTGGAGCGATGGCTCCGGGACGGCGCATGGAACGGCCCCGCCGCCTGAGCGGCGAGGCCTTGTGGGCTATTCCACCTTGGCGCCGGACGCCTTGACGACTGGCGCCCATTTCTCGACTTCCGACTTGATGAAGCCGGCGAATTCCTCAGGCGTGCTCGACAGGGAATCCAGCCCCATGGCGAGCATTTTCGCCTGGGTGTCGCTGCGCGCCAGCATCGCCTTGATGGTGGCGTTGTACTTGTCCACGATGGCCTTGGGCGTGCCCGCAGGCGCCACGACGCCAAACCAGCCGCGTACGTCGAAATCGGGCCAGCCCTGCTCGGCCATGGGCACAACGTCCGGCAGGGAGCGCGAGCGCTCCTTCGAGGTGATGCCGATGGGCCGCAACGTGCCCGCCTGTATGTGCGAGATCACGTCCGGAATGGTGACGAACATCAATTGCGTCTGGCCCGACAGCAGGTCCGGAACGGCGGCCGCCGCGCCCCGGTAGGGCACGTGCTGCATCTTCACGCCCGTCATCATCTTCACCATCTCGCCCGAGAGGTGCTGGGTGGTGCCGGTGCCCGCCGAGCCGAACGAGATCTTGTCCGGGTTGGCCTTCGCGTAGGCGATCAGCTCGGGCACCGTCTTCACCGGCAGAGAGGGATGCACCACGATGACGTTCTTGGTCTCGGCCGCGAGGATGATGGGCGCGAAATCCTTCACGGCGTCATAGCGCATGCGCTCGCCGTAGAGCGTGGTGTTGATGCCATGGCTCGAGACCGTCACCATGCCGATCGTGTAGCCGTCCGGCGCCGAGCGCGCGGTCGCCTCAGCGCCGATGTTGCCGCCCGCCCCGACGCGGTTCTCGACGATGACCTGCTGGCCCCATTGCTTGCCGATGTCGTCGGCGATCATGCGCGCCAGAATGTCCAGCGTCCCGCCGGCCGTGGTCAGCGTGATGAGCTTGAGCGGCTTGTTGGGAAAGTCCGCCGGAACCTGCGCGCGGGCTGCAAAGGCGCTGGCGCCCAGCATGAGAGCGGCGCCGAGCGCCCGGCCGATGATGGATCGCATGTGTTTCCCTCCCCTGAATTGCTGGGGAGACATGAGCCGGAAAACGGCGGGTTTGGCAAGGTCCCTGATATAAGAACAGAGCGCGCCGGGAGGCGCGCGGTCCGGAATCCACGCTGGACCGCGCGCCTCCCAGAGCGCAATCAGCCGGGAACCTGGCTCTGATCCAACAAAAAAGCCCCGCTCGCGCGGGGCTTTCTGCATTTCCATAACTCATCCGGCCCTCAAGCCGAAGGCTGCGGCTCCAGCCCGGCGTCGGGGCGCGGGCGCGGCTTGTTGTTGGTCGTCGGCACCGGCGAGGAGCGCGGGGCCGGCGGCTCGTCGGTGGGCTCGCGCACGGGGCGCTTGCCGGCGATGAGGTCCTTGATCTCGTCGCCCGTCAGCGTCTCGTATTCGAGCAGCGCTTCGGCCACAGTTACGAACGCCTCGTTCTGCTCCGTGATGATCTTGCGCGCGGCCTGATAGCCTTCGTCCACAAGGCGGCGCACTTCCGCGTCGATCTTCTGGGCGGTGGATTCGGACACGTTCTGCTGGCGTCCGACCGACATGCCCAGGAAAACCTCCTCCTGGTTCTCGCCATAGGCGACGAGGCCCAGTTCGTCCGAGTAGCCAAGGCGCGTCACCATCGCGCGGGCCATCTTGGTGGCCTGCTCGATGTCGCCCGAGGCGCCGGAGGTGATGTTCTCCTTGCCGAAGGTGAGCTCCTCGGCGACCCGGCCGCCCATCGCGACGGCGAGCTGCGAGGTGAACTCCTTGTACTTCATCGAGTAGCGGTCGCCCTCGGGGAGGAACTTCACCATGCCCAGCGCGCGCCCGCGCGGAATGATCGTCGCCTTGTGCACCGGCACGCCGGCGGGCACGAACATGCCCACGATGGCGTGGCCCGCCTCGTGATAGGCGGTGAGCTTCTTTTCCTCTTCCGACATGGCCATGGACTTGCGCTCGGCGCCCATCATGACCTTGTCCTTGGCGTCCTCGAACTCCTGATGGGTCACGACGCGCTTGTTGCGCCGCGCGGCCAGCAGGGCGGCCTCGTTGACGAGGTTCATCAGGTCGGCGCCCGAGAAGCCCGGGGTGCCGCGCGCGAGGATGCGCAGGTCCACGTCCGGCGCCAGCGGCACCTTGCGCACGTGCACCTTGAGGATCTTCTCGCGCCCGGAAACGTCCGGGTTCGGAACCACGATCTGCCGGTCGAAACGGCCCGGGCGCAGCAGCGCGGGGTCGAGCACGTCCGGACGGTTCGTGGCGGCGATGATGATGATGCCCTCGTTGGGCTCGAACCCGTCCATCTCCACGAGGAGCTGGTTCAGGGTCTGCTCGCGCTCGTCGTTGCCGCCGCCGAGGCCGGCGCCGCGATGGCGGCCGACCGCGTCGATTTCGTCAATGAAGATGATGCACGGCGCGTTCTTCTTGGCCTTCTCGAACATGTCGCGCACGCGGCTCGCGCCAACGCCCACGAACATTTCCACGAAGTCCGAGCCCGAGATAGTGAAGAACGGCACGTTGGCTTCGCCCGCGACAGCGCGCGCCGTCAGCGTCTTGCCAGTGCCGGGAGGCCCGACGAGCAGCACGCCGCGCGGGATGCGCCCGCCGAGCCGCTGGAACTTCTGCGGATCGCGCAGGAACTCCACGATTTCCTGCAGGTCCTCCTTGGCCTCGTCGATGCCCGCCACGTCCTCGAACGTCACGCGCCCGTGGGCCTCCGTGAGGAGCTTGGCCTTCGACTTGCCAAACCCCATGGCCTTGCCGCCCGCCCCCTGCATCTGCCGGGACAGGAATATCCACACGCCCAGGAAGGCGATGAGGGGCAGGCCGTTGACGAGAAGCGTCACCAGCCAGTTGCTGCCGTCCTGCGGAGGACGGGCGGCGATGGAGACGTTCTTGGAGTAGAGCTTCTGCACCAGCGTCGGGTCGTTCGGCGCATAGGTGGAGAACGGGCGGTTGTCGGTGAAATGGCCGCTGATCTCCGGTCCCGCGATCGTCACCTCGCGCACGCGGCCCTGATCCACCTCCGTCAGCAACTGGCTGAAGGTGATCTGCTGGGATTGTTCACGCTGCGCCGGATTCTGGAACAGCATCACAAGGGCCACCACCAAGAGAAAGATGATGACCCAGAGAGCGAAATTCCGCACGTTGGGGTTCATTGAGATCCTGCCGTAGAACCTGCCGGAGGATGCGCCGGAGACATATCCGGGACCACGCACCGTGGGCTGTTGCAACTCAATCTAGGCGCCCACGTCCCAATTGCCAAGGGAACGTAGCCGCGGAAGCCCGCATCTGGGGCCTGCTTTTAGTCGTTTGCGTGAACCAATTCCGGCGCTTCGCCACAATTGGGCAGGTTTGCGCCCCCAATGTCGCGAGGCGCCCGGCCGCGCCTGCGCAAAGGTTCGGGCGCGACTCGCAGGGAGCCGTCCCGCGCCAGCCGCCAGTATGCGCCCCCAAGCGTAAACGAAAGCGGAACGCGCGACGCCAGCGCCGCCGCCAGCCGCCGCTGCGCGCTCTCGAAGCGCGACAGGCGCGCCGGCGCAAGCGCCAGCCCCTCGCAGGCCAGCAGCAGCACCCGCAGCACGATCTCCTCCGGCTCCTGCGCCAGCGCGTCGAACGGCGCCGTGAAGCCCGCCGGGGATCCGGCG
>JAQGJX010000178.1 GCA_028290405.1 Hyphomicrobiales bacterium | reverse complement strand
GCGTGCGCTGACGCATGACAAGCGGCGCGCCGCTTTGCGGCAGAACGCCCTCGCGCATGGCCAGCCGACGCAGCGGGCCGATCTCGCGCAGCGCCATCATACCAACGCCGCGCATCAACTCGTTGGGCAGGAAACGCGTCAACAGCGACCGGTTGAGCAGGTCCACGCCCAGCGAGCGCAGGGCTACGTCGGCGCTGCGTGTGCGGGCGTAAAGCGCCAGCGTCTCAGCCGCGCCCGGGTCTTCGTGCGCGCCCTCGAGGGCCTCCGCGAGGTGGGCGGCGTCGCGCAGGCCGAGGTTCAGGCCCTGCGCGCCGATGGGGGGAAACACGTGCGCGGCCTCGCCTGCCAGCGCGATGCGCGGCGCCGTCATGGCGCGGGCGGTCAGCCCTTCCATGGGAATGAGCGTGCGCGGCGTGAGGGCGCGCATCTTGCCCAGCAGCGAGTGCGTGGCGCGCTCAACCTCCAGCGCGAACGCCTCGTCGCTCAACGCCTTGCGGCGCGCGGCCTCAGCCGGGGTCATCATCCAGACGAGGCTGCAGCGGTGGGGCGCGTCAGGCGCGCCGGGCAGGGGCACGAGGGTGCAGGGGCCTTGGCGCGTATGGAACTCGGTCGAGACGTCCTCGTGCGGGCGCTCGTGGGCGAGGATCGCGGTGATCGCCGCTTGCGGATAGTCCCACGCGCGGGCCGAGATGTGCGCCGCGCGCCGCGCCGCCGACCGGCGGCCGTCGGCGGCGACCACCAGCCGGGCCTCCAGCGAGCCAGCGTCCTGCGTCGTCACGCGCACATGATCGGGCTGGAAGTCGTACCCGGTCGCCAGCGTGTCCAGCATCGCCACGTCGCCGCGCGCGCGCAGGGCGTCCGCCATGGCGCCCACCAGCACGCCGTTCTCGACGTTCCAGCCGAAGGCCTCGAGGCCGATCTCGCTCGACTTGAAGTCGATGGGCGGCGCGCGGAGCAGGGAGCCCGTGTCGTCCACGATGCGCATGGTGCGCAGCGGCTGGGCGCGCCGTTCGACGGCGTCCCAGACGCCGAGCGATTCGAGAAAGCGGATCGAGCCGTCGAACAGCGCCACGGTGCGCGAGGCGCCGCCGACGTCCGGCTTCCCGACGACGGCGACGCGGTGCGGGCCGGAGGCCAGCGCCAGGGCGGCTGCGAGGCCGGCGGCGCCGGCGCCCGCCACGAGGATGTCCGTGCGAGTGTCCATGCGCTCAGGTTTAGGGCCGAACGGGGCCGTTGGCGAGGGGATGCGACATGATGCGCGGGCAAGTCGCGCGGGCAAGTCGCGCCTCTTGAGGGCTTACGCCTTCAGGGCTTCCTGCCCGCCCGCGTAGCGCACCAGCGCGTCGATGCGGTCCTCGATGGGGGGATGGGACGAGAACAGGTCCGCGAAGCCCGAGCGGGGATTGTCGAGGCACATTTCCATTACCCCCGAGGGCGCTTCGTCGATCTCGCCCTTGCCGGAGATCTTGCGCAGCGCGGAAATCATCGCGTCCGGGTTCTTGGTCAGCTCAACGCTGCCCGCGTCCGCCATGAACTCGCGTGAGCGGGAGAGCGCCAGCCGGATCATCAGCGACAGCGCCCAGGCGGCGGCGACGATCAGCAGCGCGATGGCGATCGCCGCCGCGCCGCCGCCCTTGCCCTTGTCCTCGCGCGAGTCCGATCCGCCGGGGCGCGACCAGCGAAAGCCGCCGTTCCCCAGCATGCGAAACAACAGCTCCGCAAAGAACGACACCACGCCGGCGATGACCATGGCCACCACCATCATGCGCACGTCCTCGTTGCGGATGTGGGTGAGTTCGTGGGCCGCCACCGCTTCAAGCTCCGCGGGCTCCAGCAGGTCCAGAAGGCCGCGCGTGAAGGTGATTGTGTATTGCGCGTCGTTGACGCCGGACGCGAAGGCGTTGGGGGCGGGGGATTCCAGGATCGCCAGCTTGGGCGCGCTCATGCCGCGCGAGATGCAGAGGTTCTCCACCATGGCGTAGAGTTCGGGCGCCTGCGTCCGCGTCAGGCCTTGCGCGGGAACCGCGAGGGCGATGATGCGCTGGTTGAACTTCCAGGCGAACCACACCCAGGCGCCGACGCCCAGCGTGATCCACGGCGCGCTCGCCAGCGTGTCCCGGCCGGCTTTTTCCAGCAGCGCCGGCAGCCCCCAGTCATACTGAAGGCCCGCCGCCAGCAGCGCGCCCGCAAAGGCCAGCGCGTAGACCAGCGCGAAAAGGGCGCCCAGCAGAAAGGCCGAGCGGCGCCGGTTCGACTGGATGTGCGTGTAGAGACCGAACGCCTGCGTCATCGCGGCGCCTCAGAACGCTGGCTGGCGACTCAAAACTTCACCTGCGGGGCGACGTCGAGCTGCTTGCGGCTCTCTTCCCCAACGTCGAAGAACTCGCGCGGCTGGAAGCCCATGGAGGCGGCGAAGAACATGGCCGGCACCGCCTGGATGGACGCGTTGTATTCGCTCACCGCATTGTTGAAGAAGCGGCGCGCGGCGGCCAGCTTGTTCTCGATGTCCGCGAGCTGATCCTGCAATTGCAGGAAGTTCGTGTTGGCCTTCAGGTCCGGGTACGCCTCCGCCAGCGCCATCAGGCGGCCCAGCGCGCCGCTGAGCGCGCCTTCCGCCGCAGCCTTGTCGGCGGGCGCGCCGCCCGCGTGCATGGCTGCGTTTCGCGCGTTCACCACGGCCTCCAGCGTGCCCCGCTCGTGGCCCGCGTAGCCCTTCACGGTCTCCACCAGATTTGGAATGAGGTCATGGCGCTGCTTGAGCTGCACGTCGATGTCGGCGAACGCCTGGTTCGTGCGCTGGCGCAGGGCGACGAGCGAATTGTACGCGCTGACGAGCCAGAGCCCGATGAGCACGACGAGGCCAAGGACAATCCAGACGCCCATGATGCGAAATCCTTCGATGTCTCCGCGATGCGGAGTCGGCGGAGCATAACGCAAATCGGGGCCGTGGGAACTGGAGCAGCAGCGCGCAGGCGCGCCGGGCACGCTTGGATCTCTCCACTTCCCCGGGGCCGCGCAGCGGAGCCCGGGACCCAGGAGCCATGAGTCGCAGCGTTGGCTCCTGGGCCCCGGATCGCTTCGCGTCCGGGGAAGTGGCGGCGTGTGTCAATGCCAATGCGCCGAGCCACGCAATATCGTGGGTGGACGCTCGCGCCGGCCCCCGGGAGGCGGCAACTTGAGGGTTGGCGGGGCGGGGCGCTTGCTTTCCGCTGCGCGCTCGACTATGGACACCCGGCATCCCACAGGCGGATTTCTAGGCGGTCCTGATCCAAGGACCGCTCCGGTGGCGGGTTTTCCCGTCTGCTGTCCGCCGAGGTTCAACCGGAGTTAAAGCATATGGCTATCCCTGATTTCACCATGCGTCAGTTGCTCGAAGCGGGCGCGCACTTCGGCCACCAGTCCCACCGCTGGAACCCGAAGATGGGCAATTACATCTTCGGCGCGCGCAACAACATTCACATCATCGACCTCGCCCAGACCGTGCCGCTGCTGCACCAGGCCCTGAAGGCCGTGTCGGACACCGTGGCCCGCGGTGGCCGCGTGCTGCTGGTCGGCACGAAGCGCCAGGCGGCCGATTCGATCGCCGACGCCGCCAAGCGTTCGGCCCAGTACTACTTCAACGCCCGCTGGCTCGGCGGCATGCTCACCAACTGGAAGACGATCTCCGGCTCCATCCAGCGCCTGCGCAAGGTCGAGGAAGAGCTCGACGCCGGCGCGGTCGGCCTGACCAAGAAGGAGCGCCTGATGCTGTCGCGCGAGCGCGACAAGCTTGAGCGCGCGCTTGGCGGCATCAAGGACATGGGCGGCGTCCCTGACCTGATCTTCGTCATCGACACCAACAAGGAGCAGCTCGCGATCAAGGAAGCCAATCGCCTTGGCATCCCGGTCGCCGCCATCCTGGACACGAACTGCGATCCCGACGGCATCACGTTCCCGGTTCCCGGCAACGACGACGCCGGCCGCGCCATCCAGCTGTATTGCGACCTGATCGCGCGCGCCGCCATTGACGGCATCTCGCGCAGCCAGGGCTCGTCGGGCGCCGACATGGGCGCCGTCGAGGCTCCGATCGAGGAAGAGCTGCCCGCCGCCGAGGCTTCCAGCGAGCTGGAGGTTCCCGCCGACGTGTTCGAACTGCTGGCCGCCCCGCGCGGCGCGCCCGACGACCTGGCCAAGCTGCCCGGCGTCGGCCCGCAGATCGTCAAGAAGCTGAACGAAGCCGGCGTCTATCACTACTGGCAGGTCGGCGCGATGACCCCCGACGACGTGACCAAGCTGGACGCGGACCTGAAGCTCAACGGCCGCATCGCCCGCGACGCCTGGGTCGATCACGCCCGCACGCTGCTCGCCGGCTGATTTCGGCGAACTGGCCTTTCAAAGGTTTTGACGCGCGTGGCCTTGCCGCGCGCGTCATGCTTACGACATACGCTCACCGCTAACTCAACGTGAACGCGCGCGGCTCGCGCTTTCGAAGAAGGATGAACCCCATGGCCACGATCACCGCAGCGATGGTGAAGGACCTGCGCGAGAAGACCGGCGCGGGCATGATGGATTGCAAGTCCGCCCTCAGCGAAGTTGGCGGCGACATCGAGGCCGCCATCGACTGGCTGCGCAAGAAGGGCCTGAGCAAGGCCGCCAAGAAGTCCGGTCGCGTGGCCGCCGAAGGCCTCGTGGCCGTCGCCGTCACCGGCAAGCGCGGCGTCGCCATCGAGGTGAACTCCGAGACCGACTTCGTGGCCCGCAACTCGGACTTCCAGAAGCTCGTGCGCGGCGTCGCCGCCGTCGCCCAGGACAAGAACGTCACGGACGTGGAGGCCATCCGCGCCGCCGCGTATCCCGAGGGCGGCACGGTCGCCGACGCCCTGTCGAACGCCATCGCCACCATCGGCGAGAACATGACGCTCCGCCGCGCCGCTTCGCTGGAAGTGGGCCAGGGCGTGATCGGCAGCTACGTGCACAACGCCATCGCGGACGGCCTCGGCAAGATCGGCGTGCTCGTGGCGCTTGAGTCCGAAGGCGACGCCGAGCAGCTCGCCGCGCTGGCGCGCCAGATCGCCCTGCACGTGGCCGCCACCGGCCCGCTCGCCCTTGACGCCTCGGGCATGGACCCGGCGGTGGTCGAGCGCGAGAAGAACGTGCTGCGCGAGAAGAACGCCGGCAAGCCCGCCAACGTTCTCGAGAAGATCGTCGAGTCCGGCCTGAAGTCCTACTACAAGGAAGTCTGCCTTCTCGACCAGCCGTCGATCCACGCCGACCACAGCAACAAGACCATCGGTCAGGTCGTGGCGGACGCGGGCAAGACCGCCGGCGCCCCCGTGGCCCTGAAGGGCTTCGTGCGCTACGCGCTCGGCGAAGGCATCGAGAAGACCGAAGGCCTGGACTTCGCGGCCGAAGTCGCCAGCATGGCCCGCTGAGGTTTCAGCGTCTCTGATTAACGAAAAAGGCGGCCCCCGAGGCCGCCTTTTTTGTTCGTCGCCGGCCGCGCCGTCGCCTACCGCTCCTTCAGCGCGTGGCGGATCGCCTCCACGATGGTCTCCGGCGCCTGCGCGCCCGACACGCCGTACTTTCCGTCGATGATGAAGAACGGCACGCCGTTCACGCCCATGCGTTGCGCGGATTCGATGTCGGCGCGCACCATGTCCACGTCCTCGTCCGTGGCGAGCTTGCGCCTGGTTTCGGCGCCGTCCATCCCGCAGGCCTGCGCGGCGGACGCGAGCGTGTCGAGGTCGCCGATGTCGCCGCCCTCCAGGAAGTAGAGCGTTTGCAGCCGCTCCTTCACCTTGCCCTGCACGTCCTCGCCCAGTTCGCCCGCCCAGCGGATCAGCCGGTGCGCGTTCAGCGTGTTGGGGGACCGCGCGATGCGGTCGAACGCGAACGGAATGCCGACCTCCTGGCCGACGCTTTCAAGGCGCGCGTGCATCTGCGAGGCCTTGTCGGGGCCGAACTTGCGCGTGAGGTAGTCCGTCCGCGAAATGCCCTCCGGGGGAATGGTCGCGTCCAGCTGATAGGGACGCCAGTGGACGCCGACGTCCACGTCCGGCGCCAGCGCCAGCGCCGCCTCCAGCCGGCGCTTGCCGACGAAGCACCAGGGGCAGACCACGTCCGACACGACGTCGATTTCGATCCGGGGTTTTGCGTCGCTCATGTCGATTCCTGCTCCAGCGGAGAGACTGCCGCCCCCCGCACCATGATGGCGTCTTCGCCCCCGCGCCGCGCCCTGTCAAACGCGATCGACACGATGGTCTGTCCGTCGAGCGTCAGCGTGTGCGGCTGGAACGCCAGCGGGCCCGGGAGCCCGGTGGGGCCGCGCGGCTCGGCGAATGCGGCGCATTCGTCCACGGCGATCAGGTCCACGATGGGCGGCAGGCGCCGCGCCGCAGGCGGGCTGGCGCGCTGAACGCTCCCGATGCCCTCCGGGCTGTCGCAGCGCTCCAGAAGCGCCACGGAGGCGCACAGGCCCTGTTGCATCAGGTTGGCGGCGCCGAGCGGGCCCAGCAGGCGGCCGGGGACGACGACGTGCGCGCCGCCCAGCCGCTCCAGCACGTCCAGGAACCGCCCGCTCTCGAACGGTCCATGCAGCACGACGGGCGCGCCCGCCATCAGCCCCGCCGCAGGCCCGGCGACGAGCCCCGCGAAGCGCGCGGGCGAGAGGGTGGAGAGAATGGGGGTCCGCATGCCGATGCGGGCCTGCGTGACGAAATCCAGCGCCGCCGCCACCAGCGTGCGCTGCGCATGGGCCACGGGCGTTCCGTCGCGGCGCGCGGTGACGATGCGCGCCTGCGTGCCGCCCGCACGATGCGCGACCGGCGCGCCGACCGCCTCGTCCAGCGTCACGGCGCCATCCACCGCGCCGCCGAGGCTGGCGACGAGGCGCACCCCGTCGGTCTGCGCGGCGGCGCGCAACAGGTCTTCAAGGCCGTCGTCAGCCCCCAAGGGCTCCCCCGCGAGGGCCGCCGCGTCCACGCTCAGCGCAAAGCGGGCGATCTCGTCGGCGGTTGCGCCGGACGTCAGCATGGCGACGTCGAGCCGGGCGCGCAGGGCGCCCAGCATGGCGATGACGGGGGCGGGGCGGGCGTCCGCGACGATCAGCACGCGCTCGCCGGGCGCCAGGCCCAGCTCCCGCCAGGCGCCAGCGATGGCGCTCACGCGCTCTTCCAGCGCCGCGTAGGTGAGGGCGCCTGGGCCGTCCAGGGCGCCGTCGCTGAGCGCGACCCGGTTGGCGCGCAGGCGCGCGGCCCCGGCCAGCAAGGTGTCGAGATCAAAGCCCGCGAGCGGATCGCGCGCGGCGCCGGAGGCCGCCGCGAGGCTCATGACGCGCGCCTCCACCAGGTGTCGAGCGTCGCGCCGAACAGCGGCGCCGCGTAAGACGGGGAGCGCTTGGGCCGCGAGAGGCTTTTGGCGTGCACGAACCATTGGTCCGGCGCGTGGAACAGCGGCACGATGTAGAAGCCCGACAGGAGGATGCGGTCATAGGCGCGCACCGCCGCGACGAACTCCTCCCGGGTCTTGGCGGAGAGGATGCGGGCGATCATGCCGTCGATGGCCGGGGAGCTTGCGCCCGCGAGGTTGAACGAGGATTCCATGGTGGCGGCGGCCGACGACCAGCGGTTGCGCTGCTCGTTGCCGGGGGAGTTCGAGGCGGCCCACGTGCCGATCATCATGTCGAAATCGAACTTCTGCCGGCGGCGCTGGTATTGCACCTCGTCCACCTGCCGCACCCGGGCGTTGACGCCGATGCGCCGCAGCGACTGCGTGAAGTTGAGCGCCAGCCGTTCCTGGTTGCGCTCCGTCACCATGATCTCGAACGCGAAGGGCTCTCCGTCGGCGCCGCGCCGCAGGGCGCCGTCCACGATGCTCCAGCCTGCCTCCTTCAGCAGCGCCAGCGCCTTGCGGGCGTTGCCGCGGTCGCGTCCGTTGCCGTCGCTGACGGGCGGCGTCCACTTGCCCTCCATCACGTCCGCGCGCACCGCGTCCGGCCACTGGGCCAGCATCTCGCGCTCGAGCGCGTCCGCAGGGCGGCCCGTGGAGGCCAGCTCCGTCTCGTCGAAGAAGCTGCGCGTGCGGCGATAGAGGCCGCCGTAGAGGTTGACGTTGATCCACTCGAAATCGAACACGTAGCCGAGCGCCTCGCGCACGCGGGCGTCCTGGAAGATGTCGCGGCGGGTGTTGAAGGTGAAGCCCTGCATGCCTTTCGCGCCGCCGAGCTTCTCGCTGGCCTTCACCATGCGGCCGTCGCGTACGGCGGGGAAGTCGTAGCCGGTGAGCCAGCGCGTGGGGTTCGTCTCCTCGCGATAGTCGATCAGCCCGGCCTTCATGGCCTCGTAGAACGTGGCGCCGTCGCGGAAATACTCGATGCGGATCTCGTCGAAGTTATAAAGCCCGCGATGAATGGGCAGGTCCTTGGCCCAGTAATCGGGATTGCGCTCCAGCCGCAGCAGTTCGCCGGGCCGGATGTCCTTGATGACGTAAGGGCCAGAGCCCACTGGCACGTCGAGGTTGGCGTCGTCGAAGCGGTCCAGGTTGGTGGCGTGGGCGGCCAGCACCGGCATCAGCGCCAGCGTCATGGGCAGTTCGCGGTCGTTCGAGCCGGCAAGGTCGTAGCGGACCGTGAGCGGATCGGGCGTCTGGATGGACTGGACGAGCGCATAGGCCGCGCGATGCTGCGGGCGCCCGCGCTTGCGCAGCAACTCGAAGCTGAATCTCACGTCCGCCGAGGTGACCGGGCGCCCGTCCGAGAACCGCGCCTTCGGGTTGAGGCGGAAGACCACGTAGGAGCGCGCCTCGTCCGTCTCGATGCTTTGCGCGATGAGCCCGTACAGCGTGAAGGGCTCGTCGGTCGAGCGCATCATCAGAGTCTGGAAGATATTGACGTTCAGCCCCTGGGCGGTGGACCCCGCCTTGAGGTTGAAGGGATTGAGGCTGTCGAACGTGCCCTGAAAGCCCATGGACAGGCGCCCGCCCTTTGGGGCGTCGGGGTTGGCGTAGGGCAGGTGGGGGAAGTCCGGCGGCAGGGCCGGGGCGCCGTGCATCGCGATCCCGTGCATGGGCCGCCCTGCGGGAGCCTCGATGCCGACGGCCGGCTGAATCGTGGCGTCCTGCGCGCGTGCGGCCCCGATGGGCGGCAGGCAGAGCGCTAGAAGGGCCAAAAAGGGGGCCAGGGCGCGAATCAAGGTCGGATTCATGTCCAAAGACTAGAGGACGCGGCGGCTCGCGTCACATTAACACGCGGCTTGCGGCGGCATCTGGGCGGAGGGCCGAATTCGCAAATTGACGCTGCGGCGCCTGCAAACGAGGCGAAAAGCCCTCTGGCAGAAACGTCCGGAACCGTCTATGAGGCGCGGGTCAACATCTTGCCGTATTGGGGCGCGAAGAGCGACGGCCGCCGCAGGGTCGCACCGTCTGCGGGACTCGCCCGCTCAAAAACGCCGACATGCCGCCGGTCCCTGCAGGGGCGGGTTACTGAAAGGATTGCTCATGCCGATCATCTCCGGGCGCTTCGGCGCCGCCGCGCTGGCGATTTGCCTCGGCCTCGTGGCCGGCGAGGGCTACGCCCAGGCGCCCGCCACCCGCAAGCCCGCGGCTCCGGCGCAGCAGCAGCCCGCCGCGCCCGCCGCCCAGCCCGAACAGTCGAACCGGGTCGAGTTGCAGCCCACGCAGGCCGACTGGACCAAGGTTTGCGGCAAGGACCAGGCCGCCGGCAAGGACATCTGCTACACCACGCGCGATTTCGGCCAGGCGGCCGACCAGCCGCCGGTCCTCGCCGTCGCCATCTACGACGTGAAGGGCGACGAGCAGAAGATCGTGCGCCTGCTTCTCCCCGTCGGCCTCCTGCTGCGTCCCGGTTTCCGGTTCTCGATCGACAAGGGCGCCGCCATCGAGGGCAATTACGAGATCTGCTTCCCGAACGGTTGCTTCGCCGAATCCAAGGTGAAGGGCCCGCAGATGGAGTCCCTCAAGAAGGGCACGGTCCTGAACGTGAACGTGAAGAACCAGGTCAACAGCGATGTGGTGTTCGCCATTCCGCTGTCGGGCTTCGGCAAGGCGTTCGACGGCCCGGCGATGGACCCCAAGGTTCTCGAAGAGCAGCAGAAGGCCCTTCAGGCTGAATTGCAGAAGCGCGCCGAGGACGAGCGCAAGCGCCTCGAGAGCCAGCCGGGCGCAGCGCCCGCCGCTCCGGCCGCTCCCGCAGCGCCCAAGTAACGCGCCTTTCGGCCGCATGACGAAAAGCCCGGGCGCGAGCCCGGGCGCGAGCCCGGGCTTTTTCATTTTGACGCCGCAGGCGCGTGACGTTCAGTTGGGACGCAGAACGCGCGGATGGTAGCCGCCGTCTTCCGAGCGCACGAAGGCCTCGTCGATCTGCGGATGGCGCAGGGGTTCGCCGGTTTCGTCCGGCAGCAGGTTCTGCTCCGACACGTACGCGACGTACTCGGTCTCCGAATTCTCGGCGTAGAGATGGTAGTAGGGCTGGTCCTTGCTGGGCCGCTGGCCTTCAGGAATCGACAGCCACCATTCCTCGGTGTTCGAGAACTCCGGGTCGATATCGAAAACGAGCCCACGGAACGGGAACTTGCGGTGGCGCACCACCTGACCGAGGCCGAATTTCGCAATGCGGGACTTCATGTGAAGCTTGGTATCGTGCAAGGGCGGCGTCCGTCAACGTAATCCCGCCGGCGCAATGGCCGCGCCCCTGATTCGGACAGGGTTTGTGCCGGACCTGTGCGGGAAATCCCGGAATGGGACAGGGCAGGCCGCCCGCATGGAAACGCGGCGTTCACCAAGCTGGCGCGCGCCGCGTGACGCATGGCGGGCGCGTTACTTGGCGGCCGCTTTTTCCGGCGCCTTTTCGGCCGCCTTCGGGTTCATGGCCTGCTCGGCGAGCTTGGAGAGCAGCTTGTCGGTCTTCATCTCTTCCTGAAGCGTCTCGTCCAGCAGCTTCATGGCGTCCTTCATGCCGAGCTGCTTGGCCCAGGCCTTCAGGGTGCCGTAGCGGCTGATCTCGTAGTGCTCCACGGTCTGGGCGGCGGCGATGAGGCCGGCGTCGAGCGCTTCGCTGTCGCCGAAGTCCTCGATGACTTCCTCGCCTTCCTCGAGGATGCCCTTCATGGCCTCGCAGACCTTGGCTTGCGGGCGCTTGCCGAGCATTTCGAAGACCTGCTCAAGGCGCTCGATCTGGACCTCGGTTTCCTCGCGGTGGGTCATGAACGCCTGCTTGAGCTCCTGGGACTCAGCGTTCTTCGTCATCTTCGGCATCTTGCGGAGGATCTGCTTTTCCGCGTGGTAGACGTCCTTGAGGTTCTCAAGAAACAGATCCCTCAGGTTCTTCTCCGCCATGTCGCTCTCCTGTGCGCTGCGTGCAGCAAGACGCTGCTCCATCGCCACAAAGCCCCGCGTGGGCTCGCGGTTCCGAAAAAGGGATTGCGCCGGGACGCTTTGCGCGCACACGATGGGCCATGCGCGAAAGCTTCGAACTCCTGTCCACATCCCAGATGGCCGCCGCCGACCGCCTGTCGATCGAGGGAGGCGCGCCGGGAATCGACCTGATGGAGGAGGCGGGCCGCGCGGTCGCGGACGCTGCGCGGCGCATGCTGGCGGCGCGCGGCGGGCGGCGCGTGCTGGCGCTCTGCGGACCGGGAAACAACGGCGGCGACGGCTTCGTGGCCGCGCGGATCCTGCGCCAGCAGGGCTTCGACGTGCTGGTGGCGCTGCTCTTTGACCGGGCCGGGTTGAAGGGCGACGCGCTGGAGGCGGCGCGCCGCTGGCCCGGCCGCGTCACCTCGGCGCAACTCGTCACGTGGGACGGCGTGGACCTGGTGATCGACGCCCTGTTCGGCGCCGGACTGGCGCGCGACCTCGATGGCCGCGCCCGTGTGATCGTGGAGCGGCTGAACGCCCAGCGGGCGACTGGCGCGTGCGCGGTGCTGGCCGTGGACACGCCCTCGGGCGTGGACGGCGACAGCGGGCAGGTGCGCGGCGTCGCGGTGGAGGCCGACGCCACGGTGACTTTCTTCCGCCTCAAGCCGGGGCACCTGCTGCTGCCCGGCCGCGATCTGTGCGGGCCTGTCACGTGCGCCGACATAGGGATAAGGGCCGACGTGCTCGCGTCCATAGAGCCGGACACGTTCCTGAACGGCCCGGCGCTCTGGCGCGGCGCTCTGCCCCCCATGGAGGCGGCGGGGCACAAATATACGCGCGGCCATGCGCTTGTGGTCTCGGGCGTTCTGCATCGCACGGGCGCGGCGCGGCTCGCGGCCCGGGGCGCGCTGCGAGGAGGGGCGGGGCTGGTGACGCTGGCCTCCCCGCGCGAGGCGCTGGCGGTCAACGCCGCGCATCTCACGGCGATCATGCTGACGCCGTGCGACGGGGCGGACGAGTTCGCCGGCCTGCTTCAGGACGTGCGCATCAACGCCGTCGTGCTGGGCCCTGCGGGAGGCGTCGGCGCGCCGCTGCGCGACATGACGCTGGCGGGGCTGGCCGTCCGTGCGCCCGGCCGGGGCTTCGTGCTCGACGCGGACGCGCTCACGAGTTTCGCCGGGCGGCTGGACGAACTGGCGTCCGCCGTGCGGGCCTTCGGCGGCCCCGTCGTGCTCACCCCGCACGAGGGCGAGTTCGCGCGGCTCTTCGCGGGAGCGGAATTCAGGGATGGCTCAAAGCTGGCGCGCGCCCGCGCGGCCGCGAAGGCCAGCGGCGCCGTCGTGCTGCTGAAAGGGCCGGACACCGTGGTGGCGCATCCCGACGGGCGGGCGAGCATCGCCCGCGATCTGCCCGCCTGGCTCGCCA
>JAQGJX010000158.1 GCA_028290405.1 Hyphomicrobiales bacterium | reverse complement strand
GGCTGCGGGCCGTCGCCGTGCGGGCCCGGCGGCGCGTGAACACCGGCGCTCCGGCGATCTGCGCGCTGGCGCCGTCCAGGGGTTCCAGCAATCCCGGCGCGCGCTCCAGCAGGGGCGACTGGGCGAGAAAGCGCGCCCAGTCGCGCAGGTCCTCCACCACGCCGCCCTCGTCGAAGGCTTCGCTCAGCACCACGCTGAGATCCGGGACCGCATGCCGCAGGGTGACGCGGTAGCACATAAGGCCCGAGGCCGTTTCCTCCAGCGACAGCACCACGCCGCGATAGGCGCGCGTCGGCACGCCGATCTTCATGCGCACGCCCGCGTAGCGGCGGCGGATGGTCACGCGGTCCGCGCTCAGCGTCACGTCGCGCTCGCCGCCCTCGGCGCGGGCGTCGCGGTAGCCCGCCGCCGAGCGCGGGGTCTGCATGGTCTCGCAGGCCTGGTCGTCAAATGCCGGTGTCATTGGCCGTCCCTGATGCGCGGGGTGTTCCCCTGTCACACGCATCATGGGCTCGCGGGCGGCCGCAATTCCCTAACCGGGCTGGTTAAGCAGCGCTGAATCCCCTTGTTGCGCAGGGGTTTCCGCCCGGATGGTCGACGCCCGGAAAACCGATTGCGTCAAATTGTCGGTATCGGCCCCTACAGCCTGCAGGCGTCGAAAACCGGGTCCACGGACCGTCCCCACGCGCCCTCGTAGAGCGCCAGCAGGTCGTCCGCCGCCGTGCGTCCGCGCGCGACCCGGTCGTCCAGAACGTCGAGATAGCGGCCCTCGTCGGCGCCGCTCGCGTCCAGCCTGCGGCGGCGAGCAAGGCCCGCGCGCGAGATCGCCAGCGCGTCGCGCGCCACGTCCCGTGCGCTGCGTCCGGCCACGTGCGCGTTGAAACCGAGCCTTGGGGCGTCGTCGCGCAGGCGCTGCCGGTCCTGCGCGCTCCAGCCCTTGGCGAGGTCCCAGGCGGCGGCCAGCGAATCGGCGTCGTACAGCAGGCCGACGAAGAAGGCCGAGAGCGCCAGGATATGCGCGGACGAGCCCGAATCGGCGCCGCGCATCTCGAGATAGCGCTTCAGGCGCACTTCCGGGAACGTGGTCGAGAGGTGGTTGGCCCAGTCGGACATGGTCGCCCGCTCGCCCGGCAGCGCGTCGAGCTTGCCGTCGAGCAGATGGCGGAAGTCGGCGCCCGCCACGTCGTGGTAGGTCTCGCCGCGCTTCACGAAGTACATAGGCACTTCGACCGCCCAGTCCACATAGCGCTCGAACCCGAACCCGTCCTCGAACACGAACGGAATCATCCCCGAGCGCTGGTTGTCGGTGTCGCGCCAGATCTCCGAGCGCGCCGACAGGAAACCGTTGGGCCTGCCTTCGGTGAACGGGGAATTGGCGAAGAGAATCGTCGCGATGGGCTGCAGCGCCAGCGACACGCGCAGCTTGCGCACCATGTCGGCCTCGGACGCGAAGTCCACGTTCACCTGCACGGTGGAGGTGCGGTACATCATGTCGAGCCCGCGCGCGCCGACCGTCGGCATGTACTGGGTCATGATGCGGTAGCGGCTCTTGGGCATGGAGGGCGTCTGGGCGCGCGTCCACGTCGGGCTCATGCCAAGGCCAAGGAACGCGGCGCCGTTGCGGGCCGCAATCGCGTTCACAAGTTCGAGATGAGCCTGCAATTCGCCCGCGGTCTGGTGGACGTTGTCGAGCGGCGCGCCGGAAAGCTCGAATTGCCCGCCGGGCTCCAGCGAAATCGCGCCGCCGCTTTTCGGGTCCAGCAGGCCGATCAGCGCCTCGCCGTCCATGATCGGCTCCCAGCCGGTCGCCTCCAGCACCCCCGACAGCAGGGCCCCGACGCCGCCGCGTCCCTCGCGGCCCTCATAGGGCACGGGGCTGCGGTCATGCAGGTAAAAAGGGAACTTCTCGTGCTCGGTTCCAAGGCGGAAGGCGTCCGGCGCCTTGCACCCTGCTTCGAGCCAGGCGACGAGGTCATCGCGCGAGGAGACGGGAGTCGAGTCTGAAACGTCTCTTGCCATGGCGCTTTCGAACGTCGCTAGGAGAACTGGCGGCCGGCCTTCATAGGCCTTGGCGAAATGATAGGCAATCGGCCGGTCTGGCTGGCGCTGTGCAGGGCGCCTCGCCGGGCGGACGACGCATTTTGGTCATTGTTAAGACAAAGCTCAGGGTCTGCTGGTAGCCGTCAGGAGAAGAGGGTTGCGAATGAAGCTCATCCTAAGGTTCGTCTCCGACGATTCGGGCGCAACGGCGATCGAGTACGTCCTGATAGGCGCCTTCGCGTCCATCCTCATCATAGGCGGGCTGACCTCGATGGGCACCAAGGTCAGCGAGAATTACATCAACAAGATCCTGCCCGCCTTCGATTGAGCCGCGCGTTCGCGCGCCCTCATGCGAGCTTGCTTCGCTTCTCCAGCCGCGACGTGACCCAGTAAGCCGCCGCGATGGACGCCAGCCCCACGATGGCGGCGCCCAGCACGATGCCCAGCAAGCCGCCCTCGGGTCCGCCCCAGCGTGCGCCGAGCGTGACGAACGGAATGGTGCCCAGCGTCGCCCGGCCCCAGTTGAAGACGGTCGACAGGAACGCGAAGCCCAGATTGTTGAACGCCGCGTTGGCGACGAACAGGCAGCCCAGGAACAACCATTGCGCCGCCCCGACGCGGCAGAAGAACAGCACGAGGTCCGCGGTCTCGCCGCGCGCGGCGAACATCTTGAGGATCAACGGCGAGCCCAGCCACAGCAGCAGCCACACCACCATGGTGTAGACCGCCACCAGCATGAAGCAATCGGTCAGCGTGCGGGTGATGCGATGGTGCAGGCCCGCGCCCCAGTTCTGGCCGATGATCGGGCCCACGGTGCCCGACAGCGCGAACAGCACGCCGAACGCGACGGGAATCAGCCGGTCGATGATCGCCATGGCGGCCACCGTCTCTTCGCCGAACTGCGCCAGCACGTGCAGCGCCCATGAGGTGGCGACCGGCGCCGCGAGGTTGGTGGCGATGGCGGGCAGCGCGATGGCCATGAGGGGCCGCAGGTCGCGCACGGCCTCGCGCCAGCGCGGGCGGGCGATGAGGTCGTGCACGTGCATGACGCCCCACAGGCCCACGCCCGCGAAGGCCACGCGCGACAGCACGGTGGCGATCGCCGCGCCGTTCACGCCCATGTCGAGGCCGAAGATCAGCAGCGGGTCGAGCGCGGCGGTCATCACCCCGCCCCACAGGGTGACGTACATGGAGCGCTTCGCGTCGCCCACCGAGCGCAGCGCGCCCGACATGCTCATGCCGATCGCCATCAGGGCGTTGGCGGGCACGGTGATGAGCAGGAACGTGTCCGCCACGTCCAGCACCTGTCCGCTGGCGCCCAGCAGGCTCAGGAGCGGCCGCCGGAAGGGCAGCGCGACGGCGGTGACCAGCAGCGCGACGATGATCGTATGCGTCAGTCCCGAGGCGCAATAGCGCCGCGCCCGCTCGCGATTGCCCGCGCCAAGGTCGCGCGACATCAGCGCCGAGACCGCGATGCTCATGCCAATGTTCACGGAGATGAAGAAGAACGAGATCTGCGTCGCGAAGCCCACCGCGGCCGTCAGGTGGGGGTCGCCGAGCCAGGAGATGTACAGCAGCGACAGCAGGTCCACCACGAACACCGCCATCAGGCCGATGGAGCCCGTCGCCGTCATGGTGACGACGTGGCGCATGATGGAGCCTTCCGTGAAGGTTCCGCGCGTTCTTTGGGGTGCGTTCATTGAGCTGCGTCCTGCGCCTGCGCCTCGGCGTTGCTGAGGGGCTCGACGATGTCGCGCGCTTCGGGGTTGAGGGGGCGCACGGGGCGCGAGGGCTTGGTGAGCGGCTCGGGCCGCACCGTCGCGTAGCCGGGCGCGCCGGCGTAGACGCCTCCCGCCTGTTGCAGCGCCAGCCGGTCGAGATCGCGCTGGCGCACGTCCTCCATGATGGCGTCAGCCTTGGCGGGCTCGCCCGACAGGGCCGACAGCGCGCCGCCGCCGAACGCGAGGGCCGATTCGAACGTCTCGCGCATGAAGCGATCCACGCCGCGCTCGATCAGTTCGAGCGCGTGGATTCGGTCGTATGCGCGCACATGCACCTGGGCCAGGGGAAACTCCGCCTTGCAGATTTCTAGGATTTTGGTGGCGTCTTCGCTCTTGTCGACGCACACGGCGATGAGGCGCGCCTGCCCGGCGCCGGCCGAGCGAAGCACGTCCAGCCGGGTTCCGTCGCCATAATAGACCTTGAAGCCGAAACGCGCCGCGTTACGAATCCGCTCCACGTCGCGGTCGATCACCGTCAGGTCGGCGCGCCCCGCCAGCAGCACCTGCACGGCGACCTGCCCGAAACGGCCAAAGCCGATCATCAGCACGGAGCCCTTGGCGCCGTCCGGCAATTCTTCGGCCGGCAGCGGCTCGTCGGGAGAGCGGGCGCGGTCCGCCAGCCATTCCACCCCGCGCGAGACGAGCGGACCGGCGATCATCGTGAGGGCGGCGGCGGCGGTGAGGAGGGCGGTCTGCGCGCCGCTCAGCAGGCCATAGCTGGCCGCCATGGGGAAGATGACGAACGAGAATTCGCCAGCAGGCGTCAGCACGCTGGCGCCCGCCATGGAATCGCAGGTGCGAGAGCCGCTGACGCGCATCAGGGCGAAGATGATGAGGCCCTTCAGCAGCGTGATGGCAGCCGCCGCGCCCAGCAGCAGGCCGGCGTTGCTGGTCACGAGCCCGCGGTCGATGCTCATGCCGACCGACATGAAGAACAGGCCCATCAGCAGGCCGCGAAAGGGCTCGATGTCGGCCTCGAGCTGGTGCCGGAAATGGGATTCCGACAGCAGCACGCCCGCCATGAAGGCGCCCAGCGCCATGGACATGCCCGCCCATTGCATCAGCACGGCGGCGCCCAGCACCACCAGCAGCGCGGCGGCGGTCATCACCTCGCGCGCGCCCGCCCGCGCCAGCACGGCGAAGAACGGGTTCAGCGCATAGCGCCCCGCGATGGCGACGGCCGCGAAGGCGCCCAGCAGGCCCGCGACGTCGAGCGCGTGGTCCTTCCAGCTTGCGCCGGCGTCGGTCCCGCCCGCCAGCAGCGGCACCAGCGCCAGCACGGGCACGACCATGATGTCCTGCAACAGCAGCACCGCGAAGGAGCGCTGCCCGTAGGCGCTTTGCAGCGCGCCCCGCTCATCCAGAATCTGCAACGCGATGGCGGTGGCCGAGAACGCCAGCGCCACCCCCGCCAGCCCCGCGCCGCGCGCGCTCACGCCCAGCATCCACAGCCCGCCCCCTATGGCGAGGGCGCACAGCAGCATCTGCGCGGACCCCAGCAGGGCGATGTCCCGCCGCATGGCGAACAGCCGCGAGGGCTCAAGCTCCAGTCCGATGATGAAGAGCAGCAGCACGACGCCAAGCTCGGCCACCTGCAACGTGTCGCCCGCGTGGCCGATGAGCCCGAATCCAGCCGGCCCGATGGCGACGCCCGCCGCCAGATAGCCGATCACCGCTCCCAGCCCGAGCAGGCGGAAGAGGGGAACGGCCACGACGGCGGCGGCGAGGAAAATCAGGACGGGGAGCAGAAAGCTCCCGTGTGAGGCGGACTCTGGCATGGTCTCTGAATCTGTGCGGCGCGTTCTCTACATAACCCTGCGCGCGCCAATTGCGAGACATTAAGCGGGCCCTGGCCACGGCCCCGCCGGGGGCGCGGCTTGACTTGAGGGGGCGCGCAGCCCCATTTCCCGGAGATGACCGGCAAGCCTCCACTGACCATTCGCCTGTGCGCGCCGCGCGGTTTCTGCGCCGGCGTCGTGCGCGCCATCGACGCGGTGGAGCGGGCGCTGGAGCTTCACGGCGCGCCGGTCTACGTCCGTCACGAAATCGTGCACAACAAGTACGTGGTGGACGGCCTGAAGGCCAAGGGGGCGATTTTCGTCGAGGAACTCGACGACATCCCCGACACCCGGGCGCCGGTGATCTTTTCGGCCCACGGGGTCGCCAAGTCCGTGCCCGAGCATGCCCGCGCCCGCAACATGCTGACCATCGACGCCACCTGTCCGCTGGTCACGAAAGTGCACCGCGAGGCGGAGATCCATCACAAGCGCGGGCGCACCGTGGCGCTCATCGGCCATGCGGGCCACCCGGAAGTGGTGGGCACCATGGGCCAATTGCCGGACGGCGCCGTGCTTCTGGTGGAGAGCGTCGAGGACGTCGCGCGCATGGCGCCGCCCGATGCCGCCAACCTCGCCTGGGCGACGCAGACCACGCTGTCGGTGGACGACACCCGCGCCATCGTGGAGGCGCTGACGCTCCGCTTCCCGGCGATCGTGGGGCCTCACAAGGACGACATCTGCTACGCCACCACCAACAGGCAGGAAGCCGTGAAGGCCGTGGCTCCCACGGTGGACGCCATGATCGTCGTCGGGGCGCCCAATTCGTCCAATTCCCAGCGCCTGCGTGAAGTCGCCCTGCACGCCGGCTGCCCCATTTCGCAGCTCGTGCAGCGCGCCGCGGACCTCGATTTCGACGCCCTGCGGGACGTGCGCACGATCGCCGTCACGGCCGGCGCCTCCGCGCCTGAAGTGCTGGTGGACGAGATCGTCGACGCGTTCCGCGCCCGCTACGAGGTCACGATCGAGACGGTCGCGACCGCGCAGGAGAACGTGTTCTTTCCAGCCCCGCGCGAGCTGCGCCCCAAGGCCTGAGTTCAGCCGTTCAGCAGCAGCGCGATCCCGCCCACGATGAGCGCCATGCCGGCGTATTCGCGCAAGCTCGCGCCCTGCTTGAACAGGCGCCGCGTCACCACCTGCGCCATCGGCACTTCCAGCAACGCCAGCGTGCGCACCGCGGCGGCGCTCGCGAGCGCGAACGCCATGAGCCACAATTGCGAGGCGAACGCGCCCATGAAGCCCGCGAAGAGCGACTTGCGCCAGTCGCGGCGGATCGCCTTGAGCGTCGGCCTGTCGAACGCCGCGAGCCACGCGAGGATCATGGAGCACTGGATGCTGAGGCCTATGACGAGGGCCGTGGTGGACTTCATCGCCACGGAAGCCTCGCCCATGTCGAGCAGCGCGCCGCGATAGGACGTCGCCGACAGAGCGAACAGCGCGCCGCCCCCCAGCCCCAGGGCGGCGGGCCGCCAGCCGGCCTCGATCCCCTGCGCGCCCCGCTTGGGCCACGACATCAGCAGCACCCCGGCGGTGGCGATGACGATGGCGGCCGCCACCGCCGCGCGCGGCGTCTCGCCCAGAAACGCCACGCCGAAGATCGCGATCACGACCGGCTCCACCTTGGTGAAGGCGGTCACGACCACGAACGAGCGCGCCTTCATGCCCGCCAGCATCAGCCCTGTGGCGAGCGCCTGCGAGCCTGCCCCCGAGGCGATCCAGGCCAGCGTGGTCCAGCGCACGGCCGGAACCTCCATGCGCAGCACGAGCGTCTCCAGCGCGAACAGGAGCGCGATGAACGGCAGGCTGAACAGAAACCGCACATGGGTCGCGCCCGCCGTGCCAAGCGCCACGATCAGGTCGCGCTGCATCACGTTGCGGGCCGTCTGCGCCGCGGACGCCGTGACGGTGCATACGATCCAGAGGGAGGCGGTGAAGGCCGCGAGCATGCGCTGTCCGGGCAGGGGAATCGGTCGCGCCACGTTAGCGGCTGCGCGCGCCCAAACCCAGCGGGAGCTTGAAGGCTGCGCGGTTTGACCCGCGCCCGATGCGTGGCTAACAAGACGCGCGCGGCGGAGTCGAGCAATGGCGGTCTACACCGAAGTCGGAGACGACGAACTCGACGCGTTTCTCGCGGACTACGAGCTGGGCGCCCTCATGTCCTGCAAGGGAATCGCGGAGGGCGTCGAAAACTCGAACTTCCTGCTCCATTGCGAGGCAGGGTTTTTCATCCTGACGCTCTACGAGAAGCGCACGTCGGCCAGCGACCTGCCGTTTTTCTTGGGCCTCATGGAGCACCTGTCCGAACACGGGGTGACGTGCCCGCTGCCCGTGCGCAATCGGCGCGGCGACGCGCTGGGCGCGCTGGCCGGACGGCCCGCCGCCATCGTGACCTTTCTCGAAGGCCGCTCGATCAAGCGGCCGGACTCGCGCCATTGCGGCATGGTCGGCGAGGCGCTGGCGAAGCTCCATCGGGCCGGGGAGGGGTTCGCGCTCGCGCGTCCCAACGCGCTGTCTGTGGACGGCTGGTCGCAGCTCTTTGGCGACGCGCAAGCGCGCGCCGACGCCGTCTCGCCCGGGCTCTCGAGAGTGTTGGCGGACGAACTCGCGCTCCTTCGGCGCGAGTGGCCGGGGGACCTGCCTTCGGGCGTGGTCCACGCGGACCTGTTTCCCGACAACGTTTTCTTTCTGGGCGGCGCGCTGTCCGGGCTGATCGACTTCTACTTCGCGTGCAACGACGCGTTCGCGTACGATCTCGCGATCTGCCTGAACGCCTGGTGCTTCGAGCCGGACGCTTCGTTCAACATCACCAAGGGCATGTCGCTGATCGCCGGCTACCGGCGCGTGCGCCCGCTCAGCGCGCGCGAACTGGACTGCCTGCCCCTGCTGGCGCGCGGCGCGGCCTTGCGCTTCCTGCTCACGCGCCTGGTGGATTGGCTCGACACGCCCGACGGCGCGATGGTGAAGAAGAAGGACCCGCTGGAATACCTGAAGAAGCTGCGCTTCCACCAGCAGGCGACAAGTCCTCGGGACTACGGCGCGTCCCAGTGACAGGGGTTCCTGCGGCGAGACGCGTGGCGATCTGGACGGACGGCGCCTGCTCGGGCAATCCCGGCCCCGGCGGCTGGGGCGCCATCCTCACCTTCGACGGGCACGAGAAGGACCTGTGCGGCGGCGAGGCGCTGACCACCAACAACCGCATGGAGCTGACGGCGGCCATCATGGCGCTGGAGGCACTCAAGCGCCCGTGCGCCATAGACCTGCACACCGATTCCCAATACGTGCGCGGCGGCGTCATGGGCTGGATGAACGGCTGGAAGCGCAACGGCTGGAAAACCGCGGACAAGAAGCCGGTGAAGAACGAGGACTTGTGGAAGCGCCTCGACGAGGCCACCGCCCGCCACGACGTGACCTGGCACTGGGTGAAGGGCCACGCGGGCGACGTGATGAACGAGCGCGCGGACGAGTTGGCCCGCAAGGGGATGAAGCCCTTCAAGAGGTGACGGCTTGATCGCCGACGGGCTGGCGCAAGAAAAAGGGCGCGGCTCCGGAGAACCGCGCCCGGGCGTTCAGGTCAGACCTGGCCCAGCATCGTCTGGGCGCCGGAGGCTTCCGCCCCCTGGCCTTCTTCGACGTTGAGGGTCTTCACCACGCCGTCGTCCACCAGCATCGAATAGCGGCGCGAGCGCATGCCCATGCCGCGTTCCGTCAGGTCGAGGCCGAGGCCGATGGCCTGGGCGAACTTGGCGCTGCCGTCGGCGAGAAACTCGATCTTGTTGTCGCAATTGCTGGTCTTCGACCAGGCGTCCATCACGAACGTGTCGTTGACGGCGGTCACCGCCACCGCGTCGACGCCCTTGGCCTTCAGCGCGTCGAGGTTGTCGCGATAGCCGGGCAGGTGGTTCTTGTGGCAGGTGGGCGTGAAGGCGCCGGGCAGCGCGAACAGCACGACTTTCTTGCCCTTGAAGATGTCGTCCGTGGTGCGGGGCTTGGGGCCTTCAGCCGTCATGACGGTGAACGTGGCGTTGGGCAGGCGGTCGCCGACCTTGATCATGTCTGTCTCCCTGGAGTCGATTTCAGGCAAGCCGCTGGGGCTCCCGCACTACTCTTAAGGGGCGCCCGCGTCCGCGTCGAGGCGCGTTTCCTGTTCCACGGCGCCGTCGGGCCCCCGATAGGTGAGGCGCACGTTCGTGGCGCGCTGGTCCTTGGGCCGCTCCGCCAGCGTCAAGCGAAAGCCTTCGCCCTCGCGCTTGGTGTCGAAGTACCAGCCCTCCGGCCCCTCGGCGAACAGGTCGGACGAGGGCCCTGGGGCGGGCGTCACGCGCACGCGCCAGCTTGGCTCTTTTGCGCCGCGCTCCGGCGCCAGCGTGATCGCCCCGGGGGCGGCGGGCTTGGGGGTGCGCGCCCGCCAGGCGGCGATGCGCGCGGCCTGTGCGGTCCGCGCGTCGGCGGGCTTCAGCGTCAGCCGCATGCGCCCTTCGGCGGGCACGCAGATGTTCTCGCAGGCCGCATAGCGCAGGTCGAGGTCCAGCGTGACAGGCTTGGCGGGATCCTGCGGACGCACCGTCAGCGGGAAGATCACGCCCTCGCGCCATCCGAAGGCTTCCGCTCCCGCCTCGTCATGACGCTCGGGCGCCGGATAGGCGATTTCGACGGCCGCGACGTTGTTTGAGGCCGAAAACTCGAACGTGGGCGGCGAGCCCGCGTCGCCCGGCTGGCGCCAATAGGTGAGGGCGTGGCCTTCCAGGGCGATTTCGACGCCCGCCTGGTAGGCGCCGTTCTCAAGCCCGCCCGCCGCCACGAGGCGCGCGCGCGACTTGGCCGATGGAGACCACCCGGAGGCGTCCTGCGCCACCGCCGCGCCCACGCTTGCGAAGACGAGCGGAAGAGAGGCCAGAACGGCGAGAAAACGATGGCGAAAAAGGCGCATGCGAAACATTAGCCCGCCCGCCGCGTCCGCGCCATCCACGAATGCGTGAGCGCGGCGCGCCGGGAGCCTTGTTGACGCGCGAATCGCGCCTTACGTTTCCTGCATGACCAGTCTCAACCTCACGGCCGACGACCCGACCGGCGCCAGCCTCGAAGGCCAGATGCTGATCGCGATGCCGAGCATCGGCGACCAGCGTTTTTCGCGTTCGCTCATCTACGTCTGCGCCCATTCCAGCGACGGCGCGATGGGCATCATCGTCAACCGGCGCTCCAAGAGCCTCAATTTCCCCGATCTGCTGGTGCAGCTCGAGGTCGTGTCCGAGCAGGACGCCATTCACCTGCCCCCCGGCGTCGGCGACGTGCAGGTGCTGCGCGGCGGGCCGGTGGAGACGGGGCGCGGCTTCGTGCTGCATTCGCCCGACTACCACGCCGCCTCCGCAACGCTGGCCATCGACAAGGTCGTGTCGCTGACCGCCACCATCGACATCCTGCGCGCCATGGTGCGCGGCTCCGGGCCCCAGAAGGCGCTTCTGGCGCTGGGATACGCCGGCTGGGCGGGCGGGCAGCTTGAGGAGGAAATCCAGCAGAACGGCTGGCTGACGTGCCCGGCCGACGAGACGCTGTTGTTCGACGCGGACTGCGGGTCGAAGTACGACCGCGCGCTGCGCAAGCTCGGCATCGAGCCCGCCATGCTGGTGGGGGAGGCGGGGCACGCGTGAGACGCCCGGCGGCGCCGGTCAGCTCGCCGCCCTTGTCTCCACCTCGTCCGGCAGGGCGCCGACGAGCTTGCGGGCGTCGGCGCCGCTGATGGGGTTGCCGAACGCATAGCCCTGCGCGAATTCGCAGCCCAGTTGCGACAGCTCGATCGTGTCGCTCTCGGTCTCCGCGCCTTCCGCGACGATCTCCATCCCAAGGTCGTGCGCCAGCGCCACGATGGAGCGCAGGATGACCGGGCGCATGCCGGTGGCGTCCGGGCGGATGAAGCTGCGGTCGATCTTGATCGTGTCGAACGGCAGCCGCTGGAGGTAGGCGAGGGAGGAATACCCGGCGCCGAAATCGTCCAGCGTCAGGCCCGCGCCCAGTTCGCGGATGCGCTGGAGAATCTGGGCGGAATATTCCGGGTTCTCCATCACCAGCGCCTCGGTCAATTCCAGCTTCAGCGTGCCGCGCAGGACGCCCGAGCGCGTGATCACGCCCTTCACGTCGTGCAGCAGGTCATGCCGCAGCAATTGCTGCGAGGAGACGTTCAGGCTGGCGAAGATCGGCGGCGTCACGTCGAGCGCCCGCTGCCAGGCGGCGAGTTCGCGCGCCGTGCGCTCCAGGGCGAAAATGGTGAGGTCGACGATGAGGCCCGTCTCTTCGGCGATCGGCACGAAGTCGATGGGGCTCAGGCGGCCGAAGCGCGGATGGTCCCACCGCAACAGCGCCTCGAACCCCGCGATGGTGCGATCCTCCAGCCGCACCACGGGCTGGAAGACGATCTTGATTTCCTGCCGGTCGAGCGCGCGGCGCAGGTCCGCCTCCAGCGACAGCCGGTCGGAGTGCTGGGTGCGCATGCTGGGCCGGAAGAACTCGACGCGGTTGCCGCCCGACTTCTTGGCGTGGGCGGTGGCGACGGTCGCGTCCTTCAGCATGTCCTCGCGCTTGAGGTGCAATTGGGAATCGAACAGCGCGATGCCGACGGACGCCGTGACGGCGATCTCGCGGTCGTTGAACGTGATGGGCGTCAGCAGCGTCTTGCGCACGGCTTCCGCGATGCCGATGATCGCCTGCGGATCGCGCTCCGAACGCACGATCATGGCGAACTCGTCGCTGGAGATGCGCGCCAGCGTGTCCTGCGGCTGGATGAGCCGCAGCAGGCGGCGCGCGATTGTGAGCAGGATCGAGTCGCCGCCCGGGATGCCGATGAGGTCGTTCACCTGGCGGAAGCGGTCGATGTCGATGGCGATCACCGTGGGGCGCGTCTCGCGGTCGATGCGCGCCTGCGCGATGGAGGTTTCCAGCCGGTCGTAGAAGATCTCCCGGTTGGGCAGGCCCGTCAGGTTGTCGTGCACGGCGTCGTGCAGCATGCGCTCCTCGGCGGTGCGCGTCTCCGTCACGTCGGCGAGCGTGCCGATGACGCGGATCACCTCGCCGTCCGCGCCCACGACGGGGCGCGCCTTCAGGAAATACCAGAGGTAATGGCCGTCGGACGCGCGCAGGCGGAAGTCCATCGCGATGCGCCCGCGCCGCTGCTCCAGCACGGTGTCGAGGCAGGTGCGGTAGCGGTCCCGGTCGAAGGGGTGCAGCACGTCGAGCCAACTCGCCGCCGGGCCTTCAAGCACGCCGCGCTTGAGGCCCAGGCTCTGCTCCGCCTCCGGGCTCACGAAGATGAGGTCCGAGGTCACGTCCCAGTCGAACACGATGTCGCCGGAGCCCACCAGCGCCAGCGCGCGGCGCTCGGAATCCGACACGGTGCCGTGCGACAGCCCGCCGCCCGCGAACGCGTTCTGCAACACCGTGAAGCCGATCAGCATGACGATGAGCACGAGGCCGCCGATGAGCGCGGGAGACACAAGGTCGCCCGTCAGCGTGCCCGTCACGGTGAACGCCGCCGCCGTCAGCCACAGCAGCAGCAGGAACCACGTGGGAATGAGCATCACGGCGCGCTCGACGCCGTGCAGCGCGAGATAGAGCACCAGCGCGAAGCCCGCCGCCGCGATGGCGGCCAGCGAGATGCGCGCCACGCCCGCCGCCACCGGCGCGTCGTAGACCGCCAGCGCCACGAGGGCGACGAGGAACATCAGCCAGACGGACGCCACGTGGGAGGCCCGCACGTGCCAGCGGTTGAGGTTGAGATAGGCGAACAGGAACACCAGCAGGGTGGCGGCCAGAATGGCCTCGGCGCCCGCGCGCCACACCCGGTCGGCCTCGCCCTCGATGCCGAACAGCTTGTTCCAGAAGCCGAAGTCGATGCACACATAGGCCAGCACAGCCCACGCGAGCGCGGCCGCCGCAGGGAAGATGACGGCGCCCTTCACGACGAACACGATGGTGAGGAACAGCGCCAGCAGGCCCGCGATGCCGATGACGATGCCCTTGTAGAGCGTGAGGTTCGTCACCTTGTCCTTGTAGGCGTCCGGCTCCCACAAATAGATCTGCGGCAAGCTCGGGGTGCGCAACTCGGCCACATAGGTGACGGTGGCGCCCGGGTCGAGCGTGAGGCGGAACACGTCGGCGTCGGGGCTGTCCTCGCGCTCGGGCGGGCCGCCCTGGCTCGCCGTGATGGCCGCGACCCGCGAGGCGCCAAGGTCGGGCCAGATGACCCCCGAGCCGGACAGGCGGAAGTGCGGCGCGACGATGAGACGTTCGAACTGCTCGTTGGTGTCGTTGGTCAGCGCGAACACGATCCACGAGGGCTGCGTGCCGGTCTCGCGGGCGGAGACTTCGATCCGGCGCACGATGCCGTCGGCGCCCGGCGCGGTGGAGACCTGCAGGCGGTCGCCCTGTCCCGAATAGCGCTCGACCGCCCGGGTGAGGTCGATCGCGTGGGCGTCGATGGGGACGCGGATCGATTCAATCGCGAGCGCCGGGGCGAACGGCGCCGGAGCCGTCCAGGCGGCGAGCGTCAGGATCGCCAGGAAAAGGAAAGTGAGCCGACGCACCCGTGTCCCTGTGGTCTGGCGGCGCAAGCGCCGCTGGTCTGTGTCCCGCCGAAGCCGTGGACTTCGACAATGTCGGAAGTGTGATTGGTCGGAAGCGTGATTGGTCGGCGCAGGCCGCAAGGCGGTTGAACGGGAGACGATTGGTACGTGCATCAACGGCCCGTAGCAAGGCTCGCGTCGTCCTGCGCCCGCCATGAGGCGCCGCGCGTGTGGACGACTCAGGGGCGGGGCGGCGCCGGATCGCTGTCAAGGATCGCGAACAGCAGATGATCCTGCCACGCGCCGTTGATGCGCAGGTAGGCGCGCGCGAGCCCCTCGTGCTGGAAACCGCAGCGCTTCAGCAGCCGCACGGACGGCGTGTTGTGCGGCAGGCAGGCCGCCTCGATGCGGTGCAGGCGCATCGTGGCGAACCCGAAGGAGACGGCGGCGCGCACCGCGCGGGACATGTAGCCCTTGCCGGCGTGGTCCGCCCCCATCCAGTAGCCCATAGTGGCCGTCTGGGCGACGCCCCGGCGCACCTGGCCCAGCGTCAGCCCGCCGATCAGCGCGTCGTCGCGCTCGCGAAACAGGAAGAACGCGTAGGTCTCGTCCCGCTCGATCTCCTCGGCCTGCCGCCGCAGCCGGCGGCGAAAGGCGGCGCGGGTGAGGTCGTCCGCCGGCCAGGTCGGCTCCCAGGGAGTCAGGAAGGCGCGGGAGCGTTCGCGCACCTCCGCCCAGGGCTGGAAATCGCGGGCCTCGCCGGGCCGCAGGTAAACCCCGTCGCCCCGGATGAAGTTGGCGTTCTCGTTGGAGGCCCCGATCCGGAACAGCGCCATTCCCACTTCCCGTCCTGCTCTTGGGCTGGCCTTAAGCGCCGGCCCTCGCCCGTTCGCGCACGAAGCGCTCCACCGCGCCCTGCTCGTTGGGCAGAACGGTGAAATGTTCGCGCGCCGCCATCAATTGCGCAAGGTGCGGGGGCAACGGCGCCGCCGTGCCCGTCGCGGCCCGAACGGCGTCGCCGAACTTCGCCGGATGGGCGGTGCCGAGGGTCACCATCGGCACGTGCGGCGCGGCGGCGAGCGCCTTGCGGGCCGCGTGAAGGCCCACCGCCGTATGCGGATCGATCAGCATGCCGCATTCCGAATGAACCCGCGCCATCTCCTTGGCTGTGCCGGTCTCGCCCGTGCGGAAGGCGTCGAACTCCGCCCGCATGGCGGCGAGCGCGTCCGCCGGCAGGTCGAAGCGCCCGCCCTGGCGCAGCGCGCCCATGAGGGAGCGCACCGCGCCGGCGTCTCGCCCGCAGGCGTCGAAGAGCAGGCGCTCGAAGTTCGACGAGACCTGGATGTCCATGGAGGGCGATTGCGTCGGCAGCACGCCCCGCACCTCGTGGGCGCCTGTTTCGAACGTGCGCGCCAGAATGTCGTTCTCGTTGGTGGCCACCACCAGCCGCTCGATGGGCAGGCCCATGCGCTTGGCGATGTAGCCGGCCAGAATGTCGCCGAAATTGCCCGTCGGCACCGTGTAGGAGATTTTCCGGTGCGGCCCGCCCAGAACGGCCGCGCTGGTGAAGTAGTAGACCGTCTGGGCCACGACGCGGGCCCAGTTGATCGAGTTCACGCCCGACAGCTTGAGGCCGTCCCGGAAGGCGAGGTTGTTGAACAGGCCCTTCAGGATCGCCTGGCAATCGTCGAACGTGCCCTCCAGCGCGATGGTGTGGATGTTGGGCGCGTCCACGCCCGTCATCTGCCGCCGCTGCACGTCGCTGACGCGCCCGTGCGGGTACATGATGAAAACGTCCACCTGCTCGAGGCCCCGGAACGCCTCGATGGCGGCCGCGCCCGTGTCGCCCGACGTCGCCCCCACGATGGTCGCCCGCTCGCCCCGGCTTTTCAGCGCGTGGTCCATCATGCGGGCGAGCAATTGCATCGCCACGTCCTTGAAGGCGAGCGTCGGCCCGTGGAAGAGCTCGAGCACGAACAGATTGTCGCCCACCTGCGCCAGCGGCGTCACGGCTGGGTGGCGGAAGCTGGAATACGCCCCCTCGATCATGTGCCTGAAGGCCGCGGGCGCGATCTCGTCGCCCACGAACCGGCCGATGACGGTCTCCGCCACCTGCGCATAGGTCTGGCCCGCAAAGCCCTCGATTTCGTCCCGCGAGAGGCCCGGGTAGCTTTCGGGCACATAAAGCCCCCCGTCACGCGCCAGCCCCGCCAGCAGCGCGTCGGTGAACGAAAGAACGGGAGCTTCGCCGCGAGTGGATATGTAGCGCACGATCGGACCTGTGGTTGTGACGGCGCCTGTCTAGCGCAGGCGGAGGAAAAGGTCATCTTTCGGGTTGCGCGTGACTTCCCGCTCCCGCGAGCGGGAGAGGGGTCGGCCGCACGTCAAACCCTGGCGCCCCGCAGGATCAGGTACGCGCCCGCGTGCGCGCCGTCGGCGCCCCGCGCCAGCTCCCGGTCCAGCCGGTCGATGGAGGCGCGCACCTTGTCGTCGCCCAGCACTTCGTCGGGCAGGATCGCGGCGATCTGCGGGAAACTCGTCACGGCGTCGACGCTCAGGCCCGGGGGCAGCAGGGCTCGGGCCTCGGCCTCGGAGTAGAGGCGGGCGTGGACGGAAACGGGCTTGTCGCCGATCTTGACGTCGAGGCAATTGGTGTAGGGGTTCACCACCGCCTCGAGGCTCGCCACCCAGGGCAGGAAGCCCATTTTATAAAGCAGCGCGTCCGCGTTGTAGAAGGTCAGGAAGAACCGCCCGCCGGGCTTCAGCACGCGGCGGATTTCCGCCAGCACGTGGGGCAGGTTGGCGACGTCGCTCCCCGTGCCAAGGTTCATCACCACGAAGGACACGCTGGAATCAGCTTCCGGCAACACGTCGGCGTCGAGATCCGCTTGTGCGAACGCGGCGTTGGGCGTCTTGCGCGCGACCGCGTTGGCGCGCGCGGCGGCGACCATGTGGGGGCTGACGTCGTAGCCCGCGACGCGCTGGAAGGCGCCCGCCAGCTCCAGCGCGATGCGGCCCGTGGCGCAGCCAAGGTCAAGCGCCAGCGCTGCGTCCGGCAGGGCGGCGGCGTCCTGGCGGATGAGGTCCAGCTCGAAGGCCGCATATGCGAGGCTGGCGTACTTGGCGGCCGATTCGCGCGAGTCGTAGCGGTCGGCCACGAGTTCGGTCAGCGCCAGCAGGTTTTCCTTCAGCCGCTCCGCCTCGGGACGCGCCTGCGCGGCGCCTTGCGATTCCAGCAGGATCGTCTGCTCCTTGCAGGATTCGGCGATGAGGAAATACAGCATTGCCCGCGCCATGTGGGGGTTCAGCCCGATGCGCCGCGCGTGCTCGCCGATGCCCGCGATGCGCTGGTCCTCGACGTCCGGGCGATACATGACGCCGCCGGTGCGCTGCTTTTCCTGCGCCACCAGGTGCGCGACGTCCATCCGGCGCTTCACCAGGTCCATGATGAGCCGGTCGATCTTCTTCAGGTCCTCGCCGAGCATCGCCAGATCAGGCATCGTCGTCTCCGCTGGGGGCGTTCGTCGTCCGCACCTTTTGTGGCGCGCGTATCGCACTGGCTGTATAGCTGGGGAAGACGGTCTTCGCGACCGCTGATATTCGAGGAGACGATCCGATGACTCAGGCAGAACTCGTCGCGGAAGCGGTTCGCATCGCGGGCGAGAAGGCGACCCCCCAGATGAGCGCCGAGGAGAAGGATTTCCTTCTGGAGGAAACCATGCTGTCGCTGCTGGGGGCGCGCGCCATGACGCCCTTTTTCGCGCGCGTGACGCAGACCGCGTCCGGCGGGTTCAAGGGGGGCGGCGGACGCTACCTGATGCACGAGGAGCCGCGCCTTCCCGCCATGCCCGAAAAGCCGACCCTGATGGATTTCCTCGAGAAGCGCGTGCTGCTGAACAAGCGCGGCGGCAACCACCTGTTGCAGAGCGGCGCGCTCGCGCTCAAGAAAGGCCTGCCGGACAACATCGTCCTCGCGTGCCTGCTGCACGACGTCGCCGTCGTGGCCCACGTGCGCTCCGACCATGGCTATTACGGCGCCCAGCTCATCGAGCCCTACGTGGACGAGGAAGTCTCCTGGGCCGTGCGCTACCATCAGGCGCTGCGCTTCTATCCTGATCCCGAGTTCGACTACGAGTACCCGGAGCTTTACACGCGCACGTTCGGCGAGGCCTACAAGCCGCCGGCCTACATCGCGGAAGCCGCCGAATTCGCGCGCGGGCACAAATGGTATCGCTCGGCCCGCCTCGTGACGGCGAACGACCTGTACGCGTTCGACCCGGAAGCGGTCGTGGACGTGCATGACTTCGACGGCGTGATCTCCCGCGCCTGGCGCAACCCGCCCGAAGGGCTGGGCTTCGACAACAGCCCCTCGGCGCACATGTGGCGCAGCATCATCTGGCCGAACAATTTCCTCTGAGCCTGTGGCGACTCGCGGACCGACCCGCTAGTGGTCGGCCGCGATGGAGGGAGCGGTGATGGACGGGCGTGAGACAGGCGGTTCCTCCGCGCGATGGGTCGCCGCATCGTTGCCGGCT
>JAQGJX010000144.1 GCA_028290405.1 Hyphomicrobiales bacterium | reverse complement strand
GACGCCGTCCGCGGCCAACTCGGCGGACCCGAAGTCCGCGGAGACCCAATTGCGCATCGTCAGCGTCGAGGCCCAGCAGGGCGGGGCGTTCTTCATGTCCGGCGTTTCTGAGCCCGGCGCTCAATTGCGCCTGTACCTCAACGATTCGTTCGTCGCCTCGGTGGTCGGCGGCCCCGATGGACGCTGGTCGGTGAAGGTGGACCGGGGCATGTCGCCGGGCGCCTACACCGTGCGGGCCGACAGGGTGGACGCTGCGGGACAGGCGTCGGCGCGCGTCGAGGCGCCGTTCGAGTATCCCGCCGCCCTCGCGAGCGCCGCGCCCAGCGGCGGGCCGGTGGTGGCCAAACTTGACGACAAGGCCGCCCAGTCCGCTGCGGCGCCCAAGCCCGCGCCGGCTCCCGGCGCGCCCGCCGCGGCCCCCTCGCAGGACGCCCGGGTGGACGAACTGCGCACTGCGCGCGTCGAACGCGGCGACAGCCTTTGGCGCATCAGCCGCACCATTTATGGCGAAGGGCTGCGCTACACGCAGATCTACGACGCCAACACGAAGCAGATCCGCAATCCCCGGCTCATCTATCCGGGGCAAGTCCTGGTGGTTCCGGAGAAGACCCTGGGCGGCACGACGCCGCGAAGCCCCGCACGCTGAGGCCCAGCCATGCCGCACGCGCCGGTCGCGCGTGCGTCTTCAGGGGTGCGCCTTTCGCCTGATGGGTCTATATGAAGGCGTAATTCCAACGAGCCGCTGCCTTGAGCAGGGGCGGCAATAAAGTTTGACCGATGTCCCCCCACATGAAAGCAGCCCCCGAGGCCAAGCCGGCCGAGGCGGCTCCCCGTGAAGAAGCCACGCTGATCCAGTCCGTGTCGCACCTGTGGCCCTATGTGTGGCCCGACGACCGGATGGACCTCAAGTTGCGGGTGGTGGGCGCCCTCGGGCTGTTGCTCATAGCCAAGCTGCTGACGGTCCTTATCCCCTACAGCTTCAAGTGGGCGACGGACGCGATCGTGGATCCCGCCTCGGCGAACGTGCCGCTGCCTGCGGCGCTGGCCACGCCCGTGGTGATCTGCATCATCTACGGCCTGCTGCGCACGTTTATGCAGTTCTTCACGCAGGCCCGCGACGCCCTGTTCGCCTCGGTGTCCATGTACGCGGTCCGCCGCATCGCCAACGAAGTGTTCGTGCATCTGCATGAACTGTCGCTGCGCTTCCATCTGGAGCGCAAGACCGGCGGGCTCACGCGCGTCCTGGAGCGCGGGCGCGAGGCGATCCAGCAGATCGTGCGCATGAGCATCCTCACCGGCATCCCCACCGTGGTGGAGTTCGCGCTCATCCTCGGCATCTTCCTGTGGGCGTTCGACTGGCGTTACGCCGTCACGGTCATCGTGATGATCTGGGCCTATCTCTGGTTCACCCGCGTGGCGACGGACTGGCGCATCACCATCCGCCGCAACATGAACGAGAGCGACACCGACGCCAACGTGAAGGCCATCGATTCGCTGCTCAACTACGAGACGGTGAAATACTTCGGCGCCGAGAAGCGCGAAGCCGAGCGCTACGACCGCTCCATGGAGCGCTATGAGCGCAACTCGATTTCCAGCTACACCTCGCTGGCGGTGCTAAACTCCGGGCAGGGCTTCATCTTCTCCATGGCCCTCATGGTGGTGATGATCCTGTGCGTGATCGACATCCGCGAAGGGCGAAACACGATCGGCGACTTCGTGTTGCTGAACGGCCTGATGATCCAGCTTTACCAGCCGCTGAACTTCATGGGCATGGTCTACCGCGAGATCAAGCAGGCCATCATCGACATCGAGTCGATGTTCGACGTGCTGAACCAGAACCCCGAGATCAAGGACAAGCCGGACGCCAAGCCTCTCGTCATCGCCCAGGGGGCGATCCGCTTCGAGGACGTGCGCTTCGCGTACGACGCCGCCCGGCCGATCCTCAAGGGCGTCAGCTTCGAGGTGCCGGCCGGCCACACGGTGGCGGTGGTGGGCCCCTCGGGGGCGGGCAAGTCCACGATTTCCCGCCTGCTGTACCGCTTCTATGAGCCGCAATCGGGCGCGATCACCATCGACGGCCAGAAGCTGTCGGACGTGACGCAGGAGAGCCTGCGCAACGCCATCGGCATGGTGCCGCAGGACACGGTGCTGTTCAACGACACGATCGCCTACAACATCCGGTACGGCCGCTGGGATGCCACCGAGGAGGAGGTGTTCGCCGCAGCCCGCATGGCGCAGATCGACGATTTCATCCGCACGCTGCCCAAGGGCTACCAGTCCCAGGTGGGCGAGCGCGGCCTGAAGCTGTCGGGCGGCGAGAAGCAGCGCGTCGCCATCGCGCGCACGATCCTCAAGCGCCCGCCGATCCTGCTGCTGGACGAGGCGACCTCGGCGCTGGATTCGTTCACCGAACGTGAGATCCAGTCGGCGCTGGAGCGCGTCGTGAAGGGCCGCACCACGCTGGTTATCGCCCATCGCCTCTCGACCATCGTCAACGCGGACGAGATCCTGGTGCTGGACTCCGGCGAGATCGTCGAGCGCGGCCGCCACGAGGACCTGCTGGAGAAGGGCGGCGTCTACGCCGCCATGTGGAACCGCCAGCGCGAAGTGGACGCCGCCGAAGAAACCCTCCGCCGCGCAGAGGCCGCGGAAGGCCGCCCCACGCGCGTGAAGGTGGCCGAGTAGGCCAACGCGGGCGCCGCGCTCCGCCTGGCGGCGTACGGCCCGCCTTTTGCGGTTTCACTTCCCCGGACGCGAAGCGATCCGGGGCCCCGGCGCACGTCTATGTCGCGGCCCTGGATCCCGGGTCCCGCTGCGCGGTCCCGGGAAAGTGGGCGTCTGTCCGGATGGGCCTCATCCTGAGGCGCCCTTGCGGGCCGGGAGGCGCACGGTCCAAGAGCCCGCCGGACTTGCGCGTCCGCACCTCCAGTTTCCACTTCCCCGGACGCGAAGCGATCCGGGGCCTAGGGGCCAATGCTCTCTCTGGCGGCCCGGGATCCGGGTCCCGCTGCGCGGTCACGGGAAAGTGGCCCGTCTGGGCGGCGCCCTCAATCGGCGCGCAGGAGAACGTGCTTTTTCTTGCCGAGCGAGAGTTTCGCTGCGCCGTCGCGGAAGTCGTCGGCGACGAGGGCGGCTTTTTCGTCCGTCACCGGAGCGTCGTTGAGGCGTAGCCCGCCGCCCTTGATCTGGCGGCGCGCTTCGCCCGTGGAGGCGACCAGCCCCGCGCGCACGAAGGCGCTGAGCACCCCCATGCCAAGCGCGTCCGCCGCCACGACCGTCGGCAGGGTGGCGGGCGCCACGCCTTCCTCGAACGTCTTGCGCGCCGTCTCGGCGGCGGCCAGCGCGGCCTCGCGGCCGTGCACCATGGCGGTGGCCTCGTTGGCCAGCACCTTCTTGGCCTCGTTGATCTCCGCCCCGCCCAGCGCTTCCAGCTGCGCGATCTCCTCCATGGGCAATTCCGTGAACAGCTTCAGGAAGCGGCCCACGTCGCCGTCTTCCGTGTTGCGCCAGAATTGCCAGTAGCCGTAGGGGCTCAGCATGTCGGCGTTGAGCCACACGGCGCCT
>JAQGJX010000124.1 GCA_028290405.1 Hyphomicrobiales bacterium | reverse complement strand
GACGCCGTGCAGGCCGCCCGACGTCTGGGAGGCGCCAGAGTCGAATTTGCCGCCCGCGTGCAGCGTGGTCATGATGACTTCGAGGGCGGATTTCTTCGGGAATTTGGGGTGCGGATCGACCGGGATGCCGCGCCCGTTGTCGATCACCGTGATCCAGTCGTCCGGCTCGACGATCACCTCGATCCACGTCGCGTGGCCCGCCACCGCCTCGTCCATGGCGTTGTCGAGCACCTCGGCGAAGAGATGGTGCAGGGCGGCCTCGTCGGTCCCGCCGATGTACATTCCGGGCCTGCGCCGGACTGGCTCAAGCCCTTCCAGCACCTCGATGGACGCCGCCGTATAGCCGGTCTCGCCGGGGGTGCCGTTGCGCGCGTCCGCGTCTTGCGGCGGGTCCTGCTGGGCCCGTGCCGCGTTCGCTTTCTTTGGGGTCGCGCCGGGTTTGGTCGGGACGGGCTTGCGCGCCGCCCCGCCGCCGAAAAGATCGCCGCTCGATGCCATTCTGATCCGCTCTGAAATTCCGATTCGGTACTAGCGGCGAGTATGCCACGAATGCAAGCCGAACGTGAACGGAACGAAAACGTTTTCGGCGGGGCTCCATGACGCAAGCCGTACCGTTACAATGCGCGGCAGTTGGGACACGCCCCGTCAGGCATGTGCTTACACCTCTTGTTCAGCGCCTTCGTAAATCCGTCGTCGCGCCCTGCGATGTTAATCCGGTGGAACCGGTCGCGCGTTTATCCTGTGTCCAGCCCAAGGTTCGCGGCGACGCGGATGGCGGCGGAACCAGTGGCGTGGCCAGCACGTTCAGCCTGGGTACATCTTGAGGGTGGGAGTTTCGTTTCATGAGCAGCGCCGCACTTTCCAGTCACACGCCCCGCAAGAGCAACGTCCGCATGTCGGTGGGCTCGCTTCGCCGCGCCGCCGAAGCGGCCGGCTATGGCGCGGCGTACGCCTGGGACGACCAGCCCGCCGTGGCGTGGCGCGTCGGCGCGGCTCAGGTGGCGTCCGCCGCCGTGTTCGTGATGGCCAGCGGCGTCGCGCTGGCGTGGCTGGCGTTCTAGCCGCTCAGGCGATCGGGTCGCCCCGGTCGTCCTCGTCTCCGAACCTGCCGAAGAACGCGCGGTCGATGCGGATCGCGCCCGCCAGCACCGCCAGCATCATCGCGGTCCCCACAAGCGTGGGTATCCAGGCCCCGAGCCCGCACGCGACGCCCACCGCCGCCGCCGCCCAGACGCTGGCCGCCGTGGTGAGATGAAAGATGCGATGCCGCGTGCCGGCGTTCATCTCCCGCAGGATGATGCCTGCGCCCAGAAAGCCGATCCCCGCCAGAATCCCCTGAATGACGCGAGAGACGTGCTCCGGGCTCGCCATGCCTTCGCTCGTCAGCACCAGAAGCGCGCAGGACAGCGACACCAGCGCATGCACCCGCACGCCCGCGGGCTTTGCGTTCAGCACCCGGTTGAGGCCGATCAGCCCGCCCGCCAGCGTGGCGGCGCCGAGCACAAGGGTGGATCGCACCCACGGATTGTCCCACGCGATGTCCATGCTCCGACCCTATCCGTCCCGTCACCGCGCGGCCAGAGGCCAGAAGGCGAGGATGAGCGGCGTGCCCAGAACCACGACCAGCAGCGACAGCGGCGCGCCAAGGCGCCAGTAGTCGGTGAACTTGTATCCCCCCGGTCCCCACACGAGCATGTTGCACTGGTGGCCGATGGGGGTGAGGAAGTCGCACGCCGCGCCGATCGCCACCGCCATGAGGAACGGATCGGGCCCGTAGCCCAGGTTGACCGCGAAGCTCGCCGCCACCGGGCCCATCACCAGCACCGTCGCGGCGTTGTTGAGGAAGGGCGTCACAAGCATGGCTGCCACCATGACCAGCGCGAGGGACCCGTAGGGCGGCAGCGCGCCGCCCGCCTGCGCCAGCCAGCCCGAGATGAGGTCCGTCGCCCCCGTGGTGCGCATGGAATCGCTGACCGGAATCAGCGCGCCCAGCGTCACCAGCACAGGCCAGTCGATGGCCTCGTAGGCGTCGCGCGGCGCAATGGCGCCCGTCGCCATCATGGTCACCGCCGCGCCGAAGAACGCCACCGGCACCGGTATGAGGCCGCCCGCCATGAGACCCATGGCCACGAGCACGATGGCGAGCGGCAGGTAGCTCGCATTGCGCGAGCCCAGCGGCATGTATCGCCCCGCGAGAGGCAGGCAGCCGAGCCGCGCCAGCATGTCGGCGAGGTCGCGGCGCCGGGCCTTCAGCACCAGCAGGTCCCCGGGCCGGAAGCGGAAGGATTTCAGCCGCTGCTGGATGGTTTCGCCTGCGCGGCTCACGGCGACCACCGTGACGCCGAACCGCTCATGCAGGCGCAATTGCGCGGGCGTCCAGGCCACCATCATGGAATTGGAGGTGACGACCGCCTCCACGGTCGCGATCTCCTCGTTGGGTTCCTCCGGCAGCACGGGCATGCGGTCGGCCGCGGTCTCAAGGCCCGCGCGCTCCACGAAAGCCTGCAACTCGGCGGGATCGCCCTGAAGCATCAGTCGGTCGCCGGGACGCAGGGATTGCTGGTCGGGCTTGTTGAAGCGCTTGTTGTCCCCGCGGATCAGCGCCGTAAGGGCGATCTCGCCGCCCGCCAATTCGCGCAGCGCCGCGACGGACTGGCCCACGTGGGGATTGTCGGCGGGCACTTCGGCCTCCAGCGCATAGCCATGGGCGCCGTAGGCGGCTTCGAGCGATTCGGTGACGCCCTTGCGGTCCTTGGCGCCCAGCAGGCGGTTCGTCAGCAGCAGCAGCCCGATCCCGGCGACCACGAGGGGCAGGCCGACGGGCGTGAAGTCGAACATCCGGAAGGGTTCGCCGACGATGTCGTGGCGGATCTTGGAGACGATGATGTTGGGGGAGGTGCCCACCAGGGTGACGACGCCGCCCAGCAGCGAGGCGAACGACATGGGCATCAGCAGCCGCGACAAGGGCGTGCCGTGCTGGCGCGACAGGCGGGCGGCCACGGGAATGAGCATCGACAGGGCGCCGATGTTCTTCATGACGCTGGACATCAGGGCGACCATCACCGACAGCGCCCCCACTTGTCGCGTGGGCGTGGTGAGCAGGGGCGACAGGCCGCGCACCGCCTGTTCGATGACACCCGAGCGGGTGATGGCGGCGCTGATGACCAGAGCCGACGCGACGATGATGACGATGTCGTCGCCAAAGCCCTTGAAGGCGTCGTCGGCCTTCACGATGCCCGCCGCGATGGCGGCCAGGAGCGCCAGCAGGGCGACCACGTCGTAGCGAATGCGGCCCCAAACGAAGAGAGCCATCATCACGGCGATGACGGCCAGCGAAAGCCAGGCAGGCGAGAGGATCAAGGGATCACCGGAATGCGAGAAGCGGGCGCGTTACGCCCTCAACGCGCGAGGCGGCTTTGGGTCCCTGAAGCGCCTGCGCCGCAACTCGTCATCCCGGCGAAGGCCGGGACCCGCGGTAGGGTTTGAGTTGTCATCGCGCCTATAGAGCGGTGAGCAGGGCTCGATCTTGCGGATCGGACCGTGGACTCGTTGAGTCACAGTCTTTAGCATGTGTATGCCGTATCTTCTCTTGCGAATTTTGCGAGTTGCGGTATTTCGCCGTTGTTATTGGGTTCAATTATTTTTCAGGTCGATCAATGCTGAGAATGCTCATTCTAATTATGTTGTTCTTCTTCTCTAGTGCTGCTCAAGCACAGAACGTCTCGTGGCTGAATCCGGAGCAAATGACGCTCCTGAGTCGGCTAGGGAACGCCTTCTCGGCCGTCCGCAACTGCAACTTGGGAGTTGGTGATAATGTCATTGCG
>JAQGJX010000120.1 GCA_028290405.1 Hyphomicrobiales bacterium | reverse complement strand
CGGCTTCGTGGCGGCCGAACTGCGCAACGCCTCGCCGCTCGCCCCGCAGGACCCGCTGCTGCGCCCCTCCCCGGAGCTTGTCGCGCTGCTGGACGAGCAGCGGCGACAGGAAAAGGACGCCCGCGCGGCCGCGCCCCCTGTCGCCATGGAGCCGGCGAAACCCGGCGCCGCGAAAGCCCCGCCGGCAAAACCCGGGCCCCTTCAGGAACGCCTGAACGCGGAGGTCCAGGCGCGGCTTCGACTGGCGCACGCGCAGGGGTGCGGGCTGGTCGAGCGGCTCGTGGCCTTCTGGTCGAACCATCTCTGCGTGGCGGGCTCGCGCAGCCAGCATGTGCGCGCGCTTGCGGGCGCGTATGAGCGCGAGGCGATTCGGCCCCACGCGCTCGGGCGCTTCGGCGACATGCTGAAGGCCGCGCACCAGCACCCCGCGATGCTGCTGTATCTGGACAACCAGAACTCCACCGGCCCCAATTCGCCCACGGGGCTGAAGAAGAAACGCGGCCTCAACGAGAACCTCGCCCGCGAGGCCCTGGAGCTGCACACGCTGGGCGTACGCGGCGGCTACGCGCAGGCGGACGTCGGCGCCCTCGCCCGCATGCTCACCGGATGGACCGTGGCGGGCCCGGACGGACGGCTCGGCGCGCCGGGGACGTTCGCCTTCGACCCTGCGGCGCACGAGCCCGGCGCGCAGACGATGCTGGGACGGACCTACGCGGACGAAGGGCGCGCCCAGGCGGAAAGGGCCCTGCAGGACCTCGCCCGCAAGCCCGCGACCGCCGCCCATCTGGCCACCAAGCTGGCGCGGCACTTCGTGGCGGACGCGCCGCCGCCCGCGCTGGTCGCCACGCTGGCGAAAACGCTGCGTGACACCGAGGGGGACCTGCGGGCGCTCGCAGCCGCGCTCGTCGCCTCCGACGAGGCCTGGCGCGCTCCCCTTTCCAAGATTCGCTCGCCGTATGAGTTCTGGATCGCCGCGTCGCGGCTGCTGGACCCAGCGCCGGACCTCCAGCGCGCGCTGCACGCCTTCGGCCAGATGGGCCAGCCCCTCTGGAACCCGCCCGGGCCGAACGGTTTCGCGGACACCAACGCCGCCTGGGCCAACCCCAACGCGATGAAGGCGCGCTTCGACGCAGCCGCGGCCATCGCCCGCCAGCATCGCAAGCTGGATCCGCGCGAATTGCTCGAGCAAGCCTTCGGTGGGCTCGCCTCCAGCGCCACCCGCAGCGCCGTCGCGCGCGCCGAATCCAGCGAGCAGGGCCTCGCCCTCCTCCTGATGTCCCCGGAGTTCCTGCGCCGATGACCGATCCCTCCGCCCTGCTGCGCCCCAACAGGCGCGCCCTGCTGGTCACCGGCGGCGCCCTGTTCGCATGGTCCCACATTCCGGCCTTCGCCCGCAGCGCCGGCGGGCGCGATCCGCGCCTTGTGGTGATCGTTCTGCGCGGCGCCCTGGACGGGCTCGCGGCCGCGCCGCCACTTGGGGACCCGCAATATGCGGGCCTGCATGGCGCTCTGGCGCTCGCCCGCGACGGGGCGGACGCGGCCCTGCCGCTGGACGCCTTCTTCGGCCTGCATCCCGCCATGCCGGCCTTCGCCCGCATGTACCGCGAGAAGCGCGCCCTGCTGGTCCACGCCGTCGCCACGCCTTATCGGGGCCGCTCGCACTTCGACGGGCAGGACGTGCTGGAAAGCGGACTGGCGGGCCCCGGGCGCGTGGAGTCCGGCTGGCTGAACCGAGCCATCGCGCAATTGCCGCCCGGCCAGCGCGTGGCCCCCGCCAGACCGTCGCCCCTTGGGCTCGGCGTCGGCGTCACGACGCCGCTGATCCTGAGCGGCGGCGCTCCTGTCACGGGATGGAGTCCGGCGGGCCGACAGGAGCCGCACGAGGATCTGGCCCAGCGGCTGGCGGACCTGTACGCCCAGACCGACAAGGCGCTGGAGGCGAGCCTCCGGCAGGGCCTCGCGCTGGACAAGGTGGCGCGGCGCGAGACGGGCGCCATGGCGCGGGACGGCGCCGACGCCGCCATGCGCCTGCCGGCGCGCGGCGCAGCCAGGCTCATCGCCGCCGACGACGGGCCCCGCGTCGCCGCCATGTCCTTCGGCGGCTGGGACACCCACGCCAACGAGGGCGGCGCGCGCGGGCGGCTCGGGCAATTGCTGGGCGGGCTCGACGGCGCCTTCGAGGAATTCGAGCGCGGACTCGGCGACGCCTGGAAAGACACCGTGATCGTCGCCGTCACGGAGTTCGGCCGCACGGCGCGCATCAACGGAACGGCGGGCACCGACCATGGCTGCGGCACGGTTTGTTTCCTCGCCGGCGGGGCTCTCAAGGGCGGGCGCGTGCTGGCCGATTGGCCCGGGCTCAACGACGCGCAATTGTTCGAGCGCCGCGACCTCGCCCCGACGACCGACCTCCGCGCGGTGCTGAAGGGCGTGCTGGAAGGCCACCTCGGCCTCTCCCGCGCCGCGCTCTCGCGCATCGTCTTCCCGGGATCGGACTCCGTGCGGCCGACGCCGGACCTGATCGCCTGAAGGCTCCGGCGTTCGCGCCCCCCTTGCGCGGACGCCCAAACGCCGGGAATGTCGGGAGGTTCAGCAAGGAGCCCGACCGTGCCCGCCTTCCTCGCGCCGTTGACCACGTCGGCCCTGACGCCGATCGTTCTTCTGTTCGCCTCGAACGTCTTCATGACGTTCGCCTGGTATGGGCACCTGAAGCACAAGGCGAGCCCGCTGGCGCTCGCCATCGTGGCCAGTTGGGGCATCGCGTTTTTTGAATATTGCCTCGCCGTGCCCGCCAACCGCTGGGGCAGCGCCGTGTACTCGGTGGCGCAACTGAAGACCATGCAGGAGGTCGTCACCCTGGTGGTCTTCGCGGGCTTCTCGGCGTTTTACCTCAAGGAGCCGCTGGGCTGGAACCACGCCGTGGGCTTTGCGCTGATCGCGGCGGGCGCCTGGTTCATCTTCCAGGACAAATGGTAGCGCAAACGGCCACGGCCGGGACTAGTCCGGCCGTGGGTTTCAACATGTGGCGACGATCAGCTCTTCTGGCGAGCCACGATCTGGTCCTTCACGTCCTTGTAGACGTTCTCGGGAATGATCTTCTTCTCCACCAGCTCGTCCTTCCCCTTGTAGGGACGGCCCTTCACGATGGCTTCGGCGCGCGCCTTGCCGATGCCCTTCAGCTTCTCGAGATCAGCCGCGCTGGCGGTGTTGATGTCGATCAGC
>JAQGJX010000118.1 GCA_028290405.1 Hyphomicrobiales bacterium | reverse complement strand
ATCATCCATGACGTGATGCTGGCCCTTCAGTCCTACGAGGCGGTGGACGTAGCCATCCCCACCACGGACACCATCGTGGTCGAGAGCGAAGGGCTGATCCAGTCGATCCCTGACCGCAAGCGCATCTGGCGAGGCCAGACGCCGCAGGCGTTCCGTTTCGCCAAGCTGTATGACGCCTACCGCAAGGTAGGGCCGGAGCGCATCGGTGACTTCACCGACGATTGAGGCCTGTTTCTCGCCGCCGATCCCTTCGCGCGCGTGCGCATCGTCCAGGGCTCGTCGGAGAACGTCAAGATCACGGAAGGCCTCGACCTTGTCATTGCGGACGAACTGTTCCGCATGCGCGCGGCGAGCGTCGATCCCAACCTCAAGGGCATCGACGTCCACGGCAAGACCGCCGCCGTGTTCGGCGGCTCGGCGGGCATCGGCAAGGCGATCGCGCAAATCCTGCAGGACGCGGGCTGCGACACGCAGATCGCCTCGCGCAGCACTGGTTGCGACGTGCGGCGCTATGACGACGTGACGGGCTTCCTCGATGGCGTGGAAGCGCGGCATGGCAGGATCGACTTCGTCGTCAACACCGTCGGGCTCCTGTCGATGCGCAACATCGCCAACCAGGAGCCGGTCGACATCGCCGAGCAGATCGGCGTCAATCTGACTGGCGCGTTCAACATCGCCAAGGCGAGCCATCGCGTGCTGGCGGCGTCAGGCGGCATGCTGCTGAACTTCTCCTCGTCGTCGTATACGCGCGGCAGGGCAGGGTATGTGCCTTATTCGGCGTGCAAGGCCGCAGTGGTCAACATGACCCAAGGGCTTGCGGAGGAATGGCAGGGCGACGGCGTGCGGGTGAACTGCATTGTCCCTGGCCGCACCGACACCGCCATGCGGCGCACGAATTTCGACAACGAGGACCAGGACAGCCTGCTGAGCCCCTATGAAGTGGGGCTCGTCGCCGTGAAGGTGTTGAGCGCCTCCTATTCAGGCCTCGTCATCCGGATTTGAAGCCGCGGGGCCGCACTGCGCGCGGGGCCTGCGGGCCACGGGTCAGAATCCGTATGTGGCGGCGAAGCGGGACGCGAGATAGTCCGCCGCCGTGATGGGCGGGTAGCGGGCGGGCCGGTCCGGGCTGATGCAGGAGGGGATCGTCTCCACCATCGCGCCAGGCGCCGCGTCGAGGAAGAACGCGACCGAGACGCGTTCGTGCCCGGCGGGATTGCGCACCCTGTGGGGCGTGGAGCGGTAAACGTCGTTGGTCCAGCGCATCAGGCAATCGCCGATGTTGCACACGAAGGCGCCCGGAACGGGCGGCGCCTCCACCCACGCGCCGTCCAGCCGCTGCACCTCAAGCCCGCCTGCGTCGTCGAGCGCCAGGATGGTGAGGTTGCCGTAGTCCGTGTGGGCGCCAGCGCCCAGCGCGTTCTCCCGGGCCATCGGCGGCGGGTAGCGCAGCAGGCGCAGCGTCGCCATGGGGCGATCGAAGTGCGGCGCGAAATGGTCAGGGGCCAGTCCCAGATCGTGCGCGATGGCGCGGTGCAGGTCGCGGCCAAGGGCCAGCATGCCGTCGAAATAGGAGAGGGCCGCGTCGCGGAAGCCCGGCAGGGCGGGCCAATGGTTGGGCCGCCGCGAGGGAACGCCGGCGGCGATCTCGGGGTCGTCCGGCGCGAGTTCGAGGCCGATGTTCATCGCCTCCTTGTCGTCGATGCCGGCGGCGGGATCGAGCGCCTCCGTGCGCAGCCCCACATAGCCCCGGTTGCCGGTGGCGGAGGTCAGCGCCAGCGCGTCCTTCTGCGCCTGCGGCAGCGCGAAGAACGCGTGCGCGGCCGCGAACGCCGCGGCGGTCTGGGCTGGCGGGACGCCATGCCCGCGCACGTAGAAGAAGCCCGTCTGGCGGCACGCGCGGCCGATCTCGTGCGCCACGCGCGCCAGGGCGGCCGGATCCCCCGCGCTCAGCCCGGCGACGTCGATGAGCGGCACGCCCTCGAGGCTCATGGCCGCACCGCCCGTTCAAGCTCCGCAAAGGGCGTCACCCAGCCCACGATCGCGCCTTGCGCGGCGATCATCGCCAGCGTGGCGGCCTTGAACTCGGGAAAATAGCTTTCCGTCGCGTCGCTCACCAGCAGGCACTCGAAACCCCGGTCGTTGGCCTCGCGCATGGAGGTCTGCACGCACACCTCAGTCGTCACCCCGGCGAACACAAGGTGGGTGATCCCGCGCGCGCGCAGCATGTCCTCGCAGCCGGTCGCGTGGAACATCCCCTTGCCGGGCTTGTCGAGCGTCATCTCGCCCGGCATGGGCGAGCATTCAGGGATGATGGCGGCGCCCGGTTCCCCGCGCACCAGCAACCGCCCCATGGGGCCTAGGTCGCCGATGCGCAAGGCGCCGCCGCCGCGCAGGCGCTTGGAGGGCGGGCAGTCGGAAAGGTCCGGCGCATGGCTCTCGCGCGTGTGCAGGATGGGCCAGTCCTGCGCCCGGAACAGGGCGATGAGCGCCGCCACCGTGGGCACGGTGGCCTGCAGGCGCGTCACGTCGTTGCCCAGCGACGCCCCGAAGCCGCCCGCCTCGACGAAATCGCGCTGCATGTCGATCACCACCAGCGCCGTGCGGGCGGGATCGAGCCTGTACGGATAGGGCTGCGCGGGAACCTCGATCATGCGTGCCCCGCCATGTGCCGCCCAATCGTGGCGCGGTCGGTTTCGCCCACGGGCGCCACATAGGCGATGCGCCCCTGGGACATCACCGCCACCTTGTCGGAGAGTTCGAGGATCTCGTCGAGGTCCTCGGAAATCAGCAACACCGCCGCGCCGCTGTTGCGCTGCTCCATGATGCGCGAGCGGATTTCCGACACGGAGCCGAAGTCGAGGCCGAAGCACGGGTTCGCGACGATCAGCACGTCCACCTCGCCGGACAGTTCGCGCGCCAGAACGGCCCGCTGCACGTTGCCGCCCGAGAGGTCGCCGATGGCGCTCTCGGGAGATTGCGTCTTCACCCGGTAACGGGCGATGAGCTCGCGCGCCTTGCTGCGCATGGGTCCCGGCGAGAGCCACCAGCCAAAGCGCGTGTTCGGCGGCCGGTCGAAGCTGCGGAACGCCATGTTCTCCGCCACGGTCATGTGCGGCACGGTGGCGTTCTTCAGCGGCTCCTCGGGCAGGCCGAAGACCTTGAGCCTGTGATAGGCGTCCCGGGTCGGCTCGAACGCCTGCTGGCGGATGAAGATGCGCCCGTCGCGCAGCGTCCTCTGGCCCGACAGCGCCTCCACCAGCGGCGCCTGCCCGTTGCCCGAGACGCCCGCGATCCCCACGATCTCGCCCGCCCGCACCTTCAGGTTCACGCGGTCGAGCACGTCGATGCCTTCCTCGTCGGTGGCCAGCAGGCCCGCAAGCTCCAGAACCGTCTCGGCCGGGGGGCTCCCGGGAGGGCGCTCGGCGCGCGCCGCGCGGGCGCTGATCTGCGTGTCGCCGATCATCAGCCCGCCCATCTCCTGCGTGCTCATCTGCGCCACCAGCCCGCCGCCCACCCGCCGCCCGCGCCGCAGGATGGTGACGCTGTCGGCGAAGGCCGTCACCTCGCGGAACTTGTGGGTGATCATGACGACGCTGATCTCTTTCGCGTCCGTCATGCCTTTCAGCAGGCCGAGGATCTCGTCCGCCTCCTGGGGCGTCAGCACGGAGGTCGGCTCGTCGAGGATCAGCAGGCGCTGGTCGAGGTAGAGCAGCTTGAGGATTTCGAGCTTCTGCTTTTCGCCCGCCGCCAGTTGCGACACGGGCGCGTCGAGGGGCGCGCGGAACGGCATGCGGTCGAGAAACGCCGAAAGGGCGCGTTTTTCCTTCGCCCAGTCGATCACCGCCGGGGCGTCGGCCCGGCTGATGACCAGGTTCTCCGCGCCCGTCAGGCAGGGCACGAGGGTGAAGTGCTGGTACACCATGCCCAGCCCCAGCGCGCGGGCGTCGCGCGGGTTGCGCACCACGGCCTGCGCGCCGTCCAGCAGCAGCGATCCCTGCTCGGCCTGGTAGAAGCCCATGATGCATTTCACCAGCGTGGACTTGCCGGCGCCGTTCTCCCCCAGCAGCGCATGGAACGAGCCCGGCTCGACGCGCAGCGACACGTCGTCGAGCGCCGCCAGGGCCCCGAAGGTCTTGGTCATGCCGATGGTTTCGAGCGCCAGCGCGCGAACCCCCGTGCGAGCCTCAATCATGCGCCGCGCTCCTTCATGGCAGATTCGCGATGAGGTCGCGCGAGGCCGCGACCGCGCCGAACACGCCGCCCTGCATCTTGATCATGCTGATGGCCGCCAGATGGTTGCCGTGGTCGGTGGCGCCGCAGCAATCTTCCAGCAGCAGGCATTCGAAGCCCCGGTCGTTGGCCTCCCGCATCGTGGTGTGCACGCACACGTCCGTGGTGATGCCGCTGAGAATGAGGTTGCGCACGCCCCGGGTGCGCAGCACGAGTTCGAGATCGGTGGCGTAGAACGAGCCTTTGCCGGGCTTGTCGACGACGATCTCCCCCGGCGCCGGGGCCAGTTCGGGAATGATCTCCCAACCCGGCTCGCCGCGCACGAGGATGCGCCCGCACGGGCCCGCGTCGCCGATGCCCGCCCCGATGCGCTGCGAGCGCCAGCGCTTGTTGGCCGGCAGGTCGGAGAGGTCGCGCCGGTGGCCTTCGCGGGTGTGAACGATCGTGTAGCCCTTGGGGCGCAGCGCCTCCAGCACGCGCGCGATGGGGGCGATGGGGGCGCGGGTGAGCGAGATGTCGTAGCCCATGCTGTCCACATAGCCGCCCGGCCCGCAGAAATCCGTCTGCATGTCGATGACCAGGAAGGCGGTGTTGGCGGGCGTCATGGCGCCGTCGAAGGGCCACCCGTACGGGTCGGCGGGAATGGGGCCGGCGGCCTCGCTCATGGATAGCGCCTCATTTGGTGATGGACAGTTCGCCCGGCGCATCGCGCGCCGCGCGCTTGGAGCCGGCCGACCCCACCATGATGAGCAGGGTGAGGATGTAGGGGGCGGCGTTGAAGAAGTAATAGCCTTGCGTCACGCCCACCGATTGCAGCGCGGGCCCGATGGCTCCCGTCGCCCCGAACAGCAGCGCCGCGATCACGCAGCGCAGCGGGTTCCAGCGCGCGAAGATGACGAGCGCCACCGCCATCAGGCCCTGGCCGGACGACAGCCCCTGGTTCCAGGACCCCGGATAATACAGCGACAGGAACGCGCCCCCGACGCCCGCCAGAAAGCCCCCCGCCGTGGTGGCCAGAAAGCGCACGAGGTCGACCGAGACGCCCATCGCCTTGGCGGAGGGCGCGCTGTCGCCCGTCATGCGCAGGATGAGCCCCCAGCGCGTGTTGGCGAAGGCCCACCACATCACGATGGCGACCGCGACGCCGATCAGCAGCAGCGAGTTGATTTGCAACGCGCTGGCGATTTTCGCGTCGCCCGTCCAGTCGCCAAGGCCGATCTCGCCAAGGCGCGGCGCGCTGGGCTGGATGTAGGCCTTGCCGAAGAAGAACGCGAGCCCGGTGCCGAAGAGCATCATGGCGATGCCGATGGCCACGTCGTTGACGCGCGGCAGCTTGCACACGAAGCCGTGGATGGCGCCCAGCATGGCGCCCGCGCAGCCCGCCGCCAGCACGCCCAGCCATGGCTGGCCGGTGTGGTAGGAGGTGGCGTAGGCGCTCATGGCGCCCAGCACCAGCGTTCCCTCGAGGCCGAGGTTAACCCGGCCCGATTTCTCCGTCAGGCATTCGCCCAGCGCCACGAAGATGAAGGGCGTGGAGACGCGCAGCGCGCCGCCCACAAGCGACAGGAGGACGATGACGACGAGGCTGTCGTTCATGTGCGGTCCCTCCCGGCGTCCATTTTGAAGATGGAGAAGCGGCCGTACAGCGTTTCGGACGCCAGCAGGATCATGAACGTGAGGCCCTGGAGGACCAGCACGGTCGCGTCCGGCAGGTCCATGCGGCGCTGGATGAGCCCGCCGGAGGCCACGATGCCGCCGAACAGGATCGCCACGAAGATGATCGCGATGGGGTTGTGGCGCGCCAGGAACGACACGAGTATGCCGGTGAACCCGTAGCCCGCCGCCAGCGACGCGTTGGCGCGTCCCTGGATGGCCGCCACCTCGAAGAAGCCCGCAAGCCCCGCGCAGGCGCCCGCGATGGCGGTGCACGCCACGATGAGCTTGCCGACCGGAAGCCCCTGGGCGAGCGCGGCGCGCGGATTGCCGCCCGCCACCCGCACCGCGAAGCCGAACGTGGTGCGCGTCATGAGCACATGCAGGAGAATCGCGATCGCGACGCCCGCCGCAAGTCCCCAGTGCACGTCGGTGCCGGGGATCTTCCCCATCATGTAGGCGTCCCCGATGGGCTTTGTGGAGGGCTTGTTGGGGTTCGTGAGGTCGCGCAGCGCGCCCTCGACGAAGAAGTTCATGATGGCGACGCCGATATAGGTGAGCAGCAGCGACGAGATCGTCTCGTTGACGCCGCGCGCATGGCGCATCAGCCCCGCGAGCCCGACCCAGAAGGCGCCCACGATGGCGCCCGCGACCGCCATGACGAACAGCGTGGGGCCGGGCGGGACCCGCTCCAGCAGCGGAATAGCCACGGCGGCGGACGCGAAGCCCCCCACGACCAGCGCGCCTTCGCCGCCGATCATGATGAGCCCGATGCGCGCCGGGATCGCCACCGCCAGCGCGGTGAGGATCAGCGGCGCGGAGCGTTGCAGCGTGTTCTGGATGGAGAAGGCCGTGCCGAAGCCGCCGCGCTGAACCAGTTCGAAGAACATGACCGGCGACTTGCCGACCAGCAGCAGGAACAGCGAGAACGCGCAGGCGGAGACCACGAGGGCGAACAGCGGAATGACCACGTATTCCGCATTGCGCCGCAGCCGGATGGACCAGTCGCGCATGGCGGATTCGCGCTCCGGCTCCCCGGTTTTGACGCTGGCGGAGGCCTCGACCATGCTGGCGTTTCCTCAAGACGTTGATGGAAAGGCGGCGCGGCCCTCAGGCCGCGCCGCGCAGGAGGGTCCTGCGTGCCTCAGGTGATCGAGCCGATCACGCCTTCGAGCAGGTAGTCCATCTTGTCGAGTTCGGGATCGGTGTTGTCGTAGGTCTTGCTGGTGACCACCTTGCCCTTGTTGTCCTTCAGGCCGCCGACGTAGATCGGCGCCTTCGCCTTCAGGTCCGCGATGGCCTGCGTGGCGGCCTTGCGGGCCGGCTCCGTCGCGCCCGCCCCGAAGGCGGTGTTCTGGACCATGTCGAGCTCGTACCCGCCCGCCAGCATGTTGGGCAGCGGCTTGCCCTGCGCCAGGAGGTCCGCGTAGATCTTGTAGATCGTCTCCCACTTGTATTCGGCGCCGGTGATGAAGCCCTTGGGGGCGAGCGGCGCCTGGGAGGCGTTGTGCCCGCAGGTCTTCGCGCCGCGCTTCTCGGCGGTCTCGATCACCACCTTGGGCCCGTCCACGTGGCAGGTGATGACGTCGCAGCCTGCGTCGACGAGCGCGTTGGTGGCTTCGGCCTCGCGCACCGGCAGCGACCAGTCGCCGGTGAAGATCACCTGCACGACCGCGTTCGGGTTCACCTTGCGGGCGCCGAGCAGGAACGAGTTGATGTTGCTCAGCACCGAGGAGATCGGCTTGGCGGCCACGAAGCCCAGCTTGTTGGACTTGGTCGACAGGCCGGCGGCGATGCCGTCCACGTAATGGGCCTGGTTGAGGTAGCCGAAATAGCTGCCGAGGTTCTTGGGGTGCTTCGTGCCGTCCCACAGCGGCGCGGCGTGGCGGAACTCGACCTTGGGGTACTTCTTGGCGAGGTCCACCATGAAGGGTGAGAAATAGCCGAACGACGTGCCCAGA
>JAQGJX010000109.1 GCA_028290405.1 Hyphomicrobiales bacterium | reverse complement strand
CAGCCCGCAGGGCTCGCGGAAGCCGCCCCTGGCGACCTGCTGGAGCAGGCGCGCCGCATCGCCGCCGCCAAGGGGTTCGGCCGCGCGCCCGAGCCCGACGTTCCGCTTGCCGCCTTCGCGCCCACGTCCGCCGCGTTGGCGGCCGCGCCCGTTCGAGCCCTTGGGGCGCAGGCCCCGCAGCCGGGGACCGAGGAGGCCGCCGAGGACGTCATGGCGCGAATCAAGCTGGCGGCGCTTCGCGTGCGCTCGGCGCGGGAGGAGCCTGCGCGCGCCGCGTCCGCGATCGACGCGGAGGCCGCCGACCCGCGCGAGATCTTCCGCAGGGCGCAAGCGCGCGTCGAGGAGGCGAGGCGCACTTCGTACCGGCGCGCCTTCGGCACGCTGTCCCCTGGCGCCGCCTCCTCGAGCGCGCCCGCAGCGGCCCCGGAGGCGGGGCCCTCCACCTATTTCATCGAGGCGCTGCGCCTGCGGGAGGCGCCCGGCGAGCCGGTGCGGCCGCTTGGCGCCCTGTCCCTGGCGGGCGGTGCGACGGGGGCGGGGCAAGCGCATGCGAGCCATGCGAAATTGGATTAGCCCGGGCGGCGCCGCGTCGCTATGGTGCGACAAAGCGTCATAGCGGCGGCCGCGGGAGCGGGCGTGCGCCTTGGTTCGGCGCAGGGAGCCTGGAATGAGTGGGACCGCCGCGGCGTCGCCGCAATACAAGTCGAGAGCCAAGTTTCCGCCCGAAGTGGTGATCGCCGCCGGTTGCCTCATCGGCATCGTGACGTTCGGCCCGCGCTCCGCCATCGGCCAGTTCCAGCTGCCGATCCTCGGCGATTTCGGCTTCGGCAGCGACACGTTCTCGTTCGCGATGGCGCTGCAATACCTGTTCTGGGGCCTCGGCCAGCCGTTCGCGGGCGCGATGGCGGACAAGTACGGCACCGGCAAGGTGATCTCCTTCGGGGCGATCTTCTACGCGCTCGGCCTGTACCTGATGACGTGGGCCTCCACGCCCCTCAGCTTCACGCTGACCTCGGGCGTCCTGCTGGGGCTCGGCATCTCGGCCTGTTCGTTCAATCTCGTCATCGGCGCGTTCAGCAAGCTGCTGCCGCCCGAGCGCCGCTCCATGGCGTTCGGCCTTGGCACGGCGGCGGGCTCGTTCGGCCAGTTCCTGTTCTCGCCCTTCGCGGGCGGCATGATCGGCGCCTTCGGGTGGCAGACCACCACGATCGTGTTCTCGCTGCTCATCCTCGCGTGCATCCCGCTCACCACGGCGCTGGCCATGCGCGGGGGCGAAGCGCCTGCGGCGGCGGGCGATCCGCCCAAGCAGTCCTACCGGGAAGCGCTGGGCGAGGCGTTCGCGCACCGCTCCTACGTGCTCCTGGTCATCGGCTTCTTCACCTGCGGCTTCCAGCTTGCGTTCGTCACCGTCCACTTCCAGAAATACGTTGTGGAGGCCGGGCTTCCCGCGCACGTGGGCTATTGGGCCTTCGCGTTCGTGGGCGTGTTCAACATCGTCGGCTCGCTGTTCTCCGGCTTCATGGGAGACAAGGTGCCGAAGGCGTGGATCCTGTCGTTCATCTACTTCTCGCGCGCGCTGGTGACGCTCGCCTTCATCAGCCTTCCAGTGTCCCCGTGGTCGGCCTTCGCGTTCGGCATCCTGACGGGCCTGCTGTGGCTCTCCACCGTGCCGCCGACGTCCGGCCTCATCGGCATCATGTTCGGCACGCAGCACTTCTCGCTGCTCTATGGCTTCGCGTTCCTCAATCACCAGCTTGGCGGCTTCATCGGCCTCATGCTGGCGGGCTGGCTGCGCGAAAGCACGGGCTCGTATGACGTGGTGTGGTGGCTGTCGATCGCCCTGGGGGTCGGCTCCGCGCTGGTCAACCTGCCGATCGTCGAAAAGCCCGTGCACCGCGCGCCGGTCCCGGCCGCGGCCTGATGGCGAAACGCCGCCGCTCGGGCCCGCCGAAAGGCGTGCTTGAGGGGCGGCGCGCTTGCGCCTAGAGATCGCGCGACTTTCAGATCGAGGCTATCATGTCGACCTTCCGCGCCATCCGCATCGACAAGACCGACCAGGGCACGTCAGCCGCCTACGTGGACTTTGACGAGGCGGAGCTGATGGACGGCGACGTGGACGTGCGCGTCAGCCATTCCACCATCAACTACAAGGACGGGCTGGCGATCACCGGTTCAGGCCCCATCGTGCGCCGTTTCCCGATGATCCCCGGCATCGATCTCGCGGGCGTGGTGGAGCGCTCGTCGGCGCCCGCTTTCAAGCCCGGCGACCAGGTGCTCCTGACGGGCTTCGGGGTCGGCGAGGGGCATCTGGGCGGGCTGGCGGAGCGCGCGCGCGTCAAGTCCGACTGGCTCGTGCCGCTGCCCGAGGGGCTGAGCGCCGCGGACGCCATGTCGATCGGCACGGCGGGCTTCACGGCCATGCTCAGCGTCTTGGCGCTGGAGAAATTCGGCCTTGCGCCCGCCGACGGTCCCGTCGTGGTGACCGGGGCTGCGGGCGGCGTGGGCTCCATCGCGGTGTGCCTGCTGAAGGCCGCGGGATGGCATGTCGTCGCCTCCACTGGCCGCCCGCAGGAAGGCGAGTACCTCAAGTCCCTCGGCGCTGCGGAGATCATCGACCGGGCGGAGCTTTCCGCCCCGGGCCGCCCGCTCGGCAAGGCGCGCTGGGCGGCGGGCGTCGACGCCGTCGGGTCGCACACGCTCGCCAACGTGCTGGCGCAGACGAAGACCCATGGGGCGGTGGCGGCCTGCGGCAACGCGCAGGGCCTGGACCTGCCCATGACGGTCGCGCCCTTCATCCTGCGCGGCGTGTCGCTGCTGGGAATCGACAGCGTGCTTTGCCCCATGCCGCAGCGCCTCGCCGCATGGTCGCGGCTGGCGCGCGACCTCGACCGCGCGCAACTGGCGGCGATGACGACGCACGCGCCCTTCGCGCGCGCGATGGACGTGGCGCACGAGATCGTGCAGGGCAAGGTGCGCGGACGCACCGTCGTGGACATCGGGTAGGGCGTTATCGGGTAGGGCGTTCTTAAACGCGTCCCGCGCCTATTTCCTGCGCCCCACGAAGGCCGCGAAAGCCTGCGCGGCCTCGGGGGATTTCAGCGCCGCCATGAAGGCCTGCGCCTCCTCGTCGATGCGCTGCAGCAGCGCGTCGCGGTCCCCGCGCATCAGCCTGCGGGTTGCGAGCAGCGCGTTGCGCGGCTTGGCGGCGAGGTCCCGTGCGCGCTCGTGCGCCCGCGCCAGAAGCCTGTCGTGCGGCACGACCGCGTTGACGAGGCCCAGCCGCTCGGCCTCGCGCGCGTCGAACGGATCCGCAAGCAGCAGCAGTTCGGTCGCTTTCGCGAGCCCCACGCGCGCCGGCAGCAGCAGGGAGGCGCCCGCTTCGGGCACCAGGCCGAGGTCCACGAACGGCAAGCGGAAGATCGCGTCGGGCGCGGCGTAGATCAGGTCGCAATGCAGCAGCATGGTCGTTCCGACGCCCACCGCGACGCCCTCCACGGCCGCCACCAGCGGCTTGTCGAAGATCGCCAGCCTGCGGATGAAACGCAGCGCCGGGAAGGTCTCCGGGCGCTGGGCGCCCGCGAGAAAATCGTGAATGTCGTTGCCCGCCGTGAAGGCGCCCCCGGCGCCGTTCAGCGTCACGGCGCCGATGCGCGGGTCGCCTTCCGCCTCGTCCATGGCGGCGATGATCGCCTCGTACATGGCGCCGGTGAGCGCGTTCTTCTTGTCGGGCCTGTTGAACGTGATGGCGAGCACCCCGTCCTGGCGCGACGCGACGACGTCGCTCATGGCGTCCCCCTCCTGCGACGGCTGGTCATGCGAACGCCTCCTGCGCCGCATGCACGCTGGCGGCCCCGTCCGTCACCATGGCGGCGAGACCGTCCGCCTGCACGCAGACGTTCTGCGCGAAGAACTGCGCCAGCGCGATCATCTGCGGCTGCTCGCCCCGCTCGTGGGCGGCCAGCGCCATGTTGGCGAGGCCCGCGCCGCCGCGCGCGAGGCCAAACAGGCGCAGATAGGGCGTGGCGCCCGCGAGCGCGTCGTTGGGCGCCGCCTGCAGCGTCTCGAGCATGTAGCGCGTCGCGCGTTCCAGCGCGTCGAGCGCGCCCGCCAGCGGGCCCCTGACGGCCGCGAAGGCGGGGGCGTCGAGGCGGCCCACGCGCGCAAGGGTTTCTCGCATGTCGGCGATTTCCGCCGCGACCGCCGCGCCGCCCGAGAGCGGCAGCTTGCGCGTGACAAGGTCGATGGCCTGAATGCCGTTCGTGCCCTCGTAGATGGCGGCGATGCGCGCGTCGCGCATGTATTGGGCCGCGCCCGTCTCCTCGATGTATCCCATGCCGCCGTGCACCTGCACGCCAAGCGACGCGACCTCATTGCCGACGTCCGTCCCGAAGGCTTTTGCGACCGGCGTCAGCAGGCTTGCGCGCTCGCCCGCCTGCTGGCGCGTCGCGGCGTCGGGCTCGCGATGGCTTCGGTCGATGGCGTCGGCGGTCATCAGGCAGATGGCGCGCGCCGCCGCCGTCATGGACTTCATGGTCATCAGCATGCGGCGCACGTCCGCATGCGCCGCGATGGGCGCCATGCCCTCGCCCGCATAGCCGGGCGGGCGGCCCTGCCGGCGTTCCTGCGCGAAGGCGGCCGCCTTCTGGGTGGCGGCTTCGCCGATGGCGACGCCCTGCAGGCCGACGCCCAGGCGTGCGTTGTTCATCATCGTGAACATGCACGCGAGGCCGCGGTTCTCCTCGCCCACGAGCCATCCGACGGCGCCGCCGCCGTCTCCGTAGACCATGGTGCATGTGGGCGAGGCGTTGATGCCCATCTTGTGCTCCAGCCCCGTGCAGCGCAGGTCGTTGCGCGCGCCCGGGGAGCCGTCCTGGCTGGGCAGAAATTTGGGCACGAGAAAGAGCGAGATGCCGCGCGTGCCCGCAGGCGCGTCCGGCAGGCGGGCGAGCACCAGATGGACGATGTTGTCCGTCATGTCGTGCTCGCCGTAAGTGATGTAGATCTTCTGGCCGAACAGCCGGTAGCTTCCATCGGGGTTGCGCTCGGCGCGGGTGCGCAGCGCGTTCAGGTCCGAGCCGGCCTGCGGCTCGGTGAGGTTCATGGTGGCCGACCATTCGCCCGAGACGATCTTGGGCAGGTAGAGGCGTTGCAGGTCCGGCGAGCCGTGCCGGGCCAGCGCGTCGATGGCGCCCGCGCTCAGCATCGGGCAGAGCATGTAGGCCATGTTGGCCGAGGTCCACATTTCGAGGCAGGCGGAATCGAGCAGGTGCGGCAGGCCCATGCCTCCAGCTTCCTCCGGCGCGGTGAGCCCCGCCCAGCCGCCCTCGATCCAGCGTCCATAGGCGTCCGCCCAGCCGGGCGCCGTGGACACCACCCCGTTGGCCAGGCGGGCGCCCGCCTTGTCGCCGGGCTGGTTGAGGGGCGCCAGCACGTCCTCCGCGTAGCGCGCGGCCTGCTCCACGATGGCGACCGCCGCGCCGTCGGCGAGGTCCGGGTAGACGCCGCCCGCCATGCCGCGCCCCGGCCCTGCGGCGTGCGCCATGGCGAATAGGATTTCGGCTGTGGGGGCGCGATAGCTCATGGTCTGCCTTTCCTCGGGCCTTGCGGCTCCGCCGCCTTGCTTGACGGCGCTGGGCTGCGCCGGGCAAATGCGCGACGCGCCGGTTTGTATCTTCAATCTGGACAGTGAACCTCAAACCCGCCAGCCCCACAATGAGCCATTCGCCCACACGGCCCCGTCAGACCCAGCGCCTCGCCGCCGGGCCGGACGCCATTGCGCACGCCGCGCGCGTGCTGCGGGCAGGGGGGCTGGCGGCGTTTCCCACCGAGACGGTCTATGGGCTGGGGGCGATCGCCACCTCCGACGACGCCGTGGCGGGCATCTACGCCGCCAAGGAGCGCCCGTCCTTCAACCCGTTGATCGCGCATGTTCCCGATCTTGCGGCCGCGCAGGCGCAGGGCGCATTCGGACCTGACGCGCTGGCGCTCGCGCGGGCGTTCTGGCCGGGGCCGCTCACGCTGGTCGTGCCCGCGTCCGCCGCGTGCGGCGTCAGCCTGCTGGCGCGCGCGGGGCTCGACACGCTGGCGCTGCGCGTGCCCGCCCATCCGGTGGCGCGCGCCCTGCTGGAGGCGACGGGCCTGCCGGTGGCGGCGCCCTCCGCCAACCGCTCGGGCCGCGTGAGCCCCACGACCGCCGAGCACGTGGCGCGTGATCTGGACGGCAGGGTCGACCTCATTCTGGACGGCGGGCCCTGCGCGGTCGGGGTGGAGTCCACCATCGTGGCGTGTCTCGACGGCGCCGTGCGCATCCTGCGGCCCGGCGGCGTGACGCGGGCGCAGTTCGAGAG
>JAQGJX010000085.1 GCA_028290405.1 Hyphomicrobiales bacterium | reverse complement strand
CGCCGCCGGACTCGGCCAGCACCTTCGTGATCGCAGCCGTCAGCGACGTCTTGCCATGGTCCACGTGACCAATGGTGCCGATGTTGCAGTGCGGCTTGTTACGTTCGAATTTTTCCTTCGCCATGGCTAGGCTCCTTCAAACTTTCGAGAGGTTCTCAACGGTGGGTGGATCAGACCAATTACTAAGCGTACTTGGCCTGGATCTTCTCGGCCTCGTTCCGCGGAACTTCCGAGTAATGGTCGAACTGCATGGTGTAGCTGGCGCGGCCCTGCGTGAACGAACGCAGGTTGCTCACGTAGCCGAACATGTTGGCGAGCGGAACCATCGCGTTCACGACGACCGCATTGCCGCGCATGTCCTGCCCCTGGATCTGCCCGCGACGGGAATTCAGATCGCCGATGACGGAGCCGGTGTATTCTTCCGGCGTCACCACTTCGACCTTCATGACCGGCTCGAGCAGCACGGAGCCGCCCTTCTGGAGCGCCTCGCGCAGAGCCGCGCGAGCCGCGATTTCGAACGCGAGAGCCGACGAGTCGACCTCGTGATACGCGCCGTCGACCAGCGAGACCTTCACGTCCACGACCGGGAAGCCGGCGAGAACGCCCGCGCCCAGGACGGACTCGAGGCCCTTGTTGACGCCGGGGATATATTCCTTCGGCACCGCGCCGCCGATGACCTTCGACTCGAAGGTGAAGCCCTTGCCGGCCTCATTGGGCTCGACCTGGATCTTCAGGCGCGCGAACTGGCCCGTGCCGCCGGTCTGCTTCTTGTGCGTGTAGTCGACCTCGACCTGGCGCGTGATCTTCTCGCGATACGCCACCTGCGGCGCGCCGACGCTGACTTCGACGCGATGGGTGCGCTTCAGGATGTCGATCTTGATCTCGAGATGGAGCTCGCCCATGCCCTTGATGATCGTCTGGCCGGATTCCTGGTCCGTCGACACGCGGAACGAGGGATCCTCGTTGGCGAGCTTCAGGAGCGCGGTGGTCATCTTTTCCTGGTCGGCCTTCGTCTTGGGCTCGACGGCCTGCTCGATGACCGGATCCGGGAAGTCCATCTTCTCGAGGATGACGGGCTTGAGCGGATCGCACAGGGTTTCGCCCGTGCGGGTGTCCTTGAGGCCCACCAGCGCCACGATGTCGCCCGCGTAAGCCTCGGCGATTTCCTCTCGGTTGTTGGCGTGCATGAGAACCATGCGGCCGACGCGCTCGTTCTTCTCGCGGGTCGAGTTGAGCAGCGCCTGGCCCTTGGCCAGCGTGCCCGAATAGATGCGCGCGAAGGTCAGGATGCCGTAGGGGTCGTCCATGATCTTGAAGGCCAGCAGGGCGAGCGGCTGATCGTCGCCGGCCTTGCGTTCCGTGTCTTCGCCCGTCTTGAAGTCGATCGCCGGCATCGCGCCGCGGTCGAGCGGCGAAGGCAGGTAGGCGACGACCGCGTCGAGGAGCGTCTGCACGCCCTTGTTCTTGAACGCCGAGCCGCAGAGCACGGGATAGAAGGCGCCGGTGATGACGGCCTTGCGCAGGCAGGACTTGAGAACAGCCTCGCTGGGCTCTTCGCCGTCGAGATAAAGCGCCATGGCGTCGTCGTCGAGCTCGACGGCGGCCTCGATCATCATCGTGCGGTATTCGGCGGCCTGATCGGCGAGGTCGGCCGGGATTTCAACTTCTTCGAAGTTGGCGCCGAGCGCTTCGCCGGACCAGATCACGGCCTTCATCTTCACGAGGTCGATGACGCCCTGGAAGTTGTTCTCGGAGCCGATCGGCAGCTGGATGGCGATCGGACGCGCGCCGAGGCGCACCTTGATGTCCTCGAGGCAGCGGAAGAAGTCCGCGCCGGTCTTGTCCATCTTGTTGCAGAAGACGATGCGCGGGACTTTGTACTTGTCGCCCTGGCGCCAGACGGTCTCGGTCTGCGGCTCGACGCCTTGGTTGGAGTCGAGAACGCACACGGCGCCGTCGAGCACGCGCAGCGAACGCTCGACTTCGATCGTGAAGTCCACGTGGCCGGGGGTGTCGATGATGTTCAGGCGCTTGCCGTCCCAGAAAGCGGTCGTGGCGGCCGACGTGATCGTGATGCCGCGCTCCTGCTCCTGCTCCATGAAATCCATGGTGGCGGCGCCGTCGTGCACTTCGCCGATCTTGTGGCTCTTGCCCGTGTAGTAAAGGATGCGCTCGGTGGTCGTCGTCTTGCCGGCATCAATGTGGGCCATGATGCCGAAGTTACGGTAGTCCGCGAGATCGTATTGGCGGGGCATCGTCGTGTCCTCTTGGCGCCGGGGGCGCCGTTCCCAATTACCAGCGATAGTGCGCGAAGGCGCGGTTGGCTTCCGCCATCCGGTGCGTGTCTTCGCGCTTCTTCACGGCGTTGCCGCGGTTGTTGGCGGCGTCCAGCAGCTCGGCGGACAGGCGATCGACCATCGTCTTGTCGTTGCGGCCGCGGGCGGCGGTGATGATCCAGCGGATCGCAAGAGCCTGGCGGCGCTCGGGACGCACTTCGACCGGCACCTGATAGGTGGCGCCGCCGACGCGGCGCGACCGGACTTCAATGGCCGGAGCGACGTTTTCGAGAGCCTGCTTGAAGGCCGGAAGGGCCTCCTGCTTCGACTTCGCCTCCATCTGGTCGAAAGCGCCGTAGACGATCGCTTCCGCAACCGACTTTTTGCCTTCGTACATGATGGAATTCATGAACTTCGCGACGATGATATCCCCGTACTTGGCGTCCGGGATGACCTCACGCTTCTCTGCGCTATGGCGACGCGACATGGACTAGCTCCGTCGAACGTTTCGTGGGCGCGCCTTGTGGCCGACCGCACGGGATTGGTGTCGTGGCGCAGCCCCCTGGCCGCGCCGCTGATGAGATTACTTCGGACGCTTGGCGCCGTACTTCGAACGGCGCTGCTTGCGGTCCTTCACGCCCTGCGTGTCGAGCACGCCGCGCAGGATGTGATAGCGCACGCCGGGAAGGTCCTTCACGCGGCCGCCACGGATCATGACGACGGAGTGTTCCTGAAGGTTATGGCCCTCGCCCGGGATGTAGCCGATGACTTCAAACCCGTTGGTGAGGCGAACCTTCGCGACCTTGCGGAGCGCGGAGTTCGGCTTCTTCGGCGTCGTCGTGTAGACGCGCGTACAGACGCCGCGCTTCTGCGGGCATTGACCCAAGTGACGGGCCTTTTCGCGGTAGGTCTTCTGTTGCCGCGGCTTGCGGATCAACTGGCTGATCGTCGGCATTCTTCGCCCTTCCAGACAAGCGAATCGGAAACTGTGTGCGGAGAAGCCGCCGGGTGGCGAAATCCCCAATCGTACGGGCGTGCCCGTACGCAAAACGAAGCGGCGCCTTAGGTCCTTTCGGACCCGGGCGCGCAATTCCGCAGAGGACCACGGCTTGCGCCGGGGTCTTGCCTCATGGACCGTAGCCTTCCCCCGAAAGGGACGCCCGGCTTGTGACTTGCACATCGCGGCTGAGGCCGACAGCGTTTAGGTTCAATATGTTCCAGACGCGGCGTCCGGAAGCGGCAGAACCTACTGCCTGTCGAAGTCCGCGGAACCTAGTCTCAACCTCATGCGCCGTCAACCCCCTGTTTGGATTCGGATTACGCAATTTCAGGCTCGGCCGGGGTCAAAAAGCCCCCTAACGGCAGCCGTTTCCTGCAAAATGCGCTTTGGGGCGCAAAACGAAGGGCGTCCCGTCGCAGATTGCGGCGGGACGCCCTGTTTGTGGTGACGATTCGGCTGCCCTGCCCTCCCGTGAGTCGCGAACCCGACTGGGAAAGCAGGAGAATCGGTCTCGCGATCAGCCCGCGCGGGTGCGCACGATGACGTTGAGGGTCGCCTGCTGGCCCTGCGCCACCTTGTCCAGCGCGCGCTCGAGCGCGGGAATCAGCTTGGCGGGATCTTCCACGCGCTCGCCGTAGCCCCCGAAGGCTTCGGAGATCTTGTGGTAGTCGGCGTTGGGCGCGAGGTCCACGATCGGCAGGCTGTTGGCCTTGGAGGCCAGGCCGTCCGGGTACATGGAGACCGTGGCGCGGCGCACCGCGAACCATTGGGAATTGTTCATCACCATGGTCAGCGTCGGCAGCTTCTCGGTCTGGGCGACGAAATGCGCGGCCGTCGGGCAGCCGAACATGTAGGAGCCGTCGCCCACGGTCGAGATCACCTGCCGGTCGGGAGCCGCGCACTTGGCGCCCAGCGCCTGCCCGAGGCCCATGCCGAGGGCGCCCGATGAGGTCGACATGTAGTCGCGGGTGTCCTCCACGTCGAGGAACGGGAACGGCGCGCCAAGCTCTTCCACGATGGTGGAGTTCTTGTCCTTCACGGTGTTCAGGCAGTGGGCGATCCACTGGTAGCTGATCGGCGCCAGCACGGACGCGGCCTCGACGGCCGCCTTGCGCTGGGCGAGCAGCGCCGTGCGCTTCTCGGCGTTGGCGGCGCGGCGGCGGTCCACGACGGCCTCCTTGCCCTTCAGCTTCACGCTCAGCATGTCCTGCAGCATCGAGAGGGCGGCCGCCGGGTCGCCCGAGATGGCGAGGTCCATCTCGAAGCCCCGGAAGGGGAAGCGGGCGAAGTGCGGGTCCGGCGCGATGTGGATGAGCTTGGCGTCCGGGCTCGGCTGCACGCTGTGGGGGACCCACGGCACCGGAGAGTCCAGCACCACGATCAGGTCGGCGGCCTTCAGCATCGCCGGATTGACGAGACCGAGGTTCATCGGGTTGCTGGAGGCGATGGAGGCCTGCGGGCCGGTCAGCACGCCGATGGCGTGGGCCTGCGCGATGGCGCCCAGCGCCGCGAAGGTGCGGGCGTTCGCCGCCGTAGTCATCACGATCACGGGGTTCTGGGCGGCGGCGATCATGTCGGCGGCGCGTTCAAGGGCGTCCAGCGAGGGCACGGCCGGGAAGGAGCCGAAATCGCGCTTGCGCGGCAGCGGGCCGGGGTTCACGTCCACGTCGCCGAGCACTTCGCGCGGCAGCGTCAGGTAGACGGGGCCGCGCGGCTCGCTCATGGCGATGTCCACCGCGCGGGCCACCATGGTGTTCACCGGCTGGCCGGCGCGCAGCTCGTAGTCCCACTTCACGTGCTCGCGCACGATGGCGCCCTGGTCGAAGTTTTCCTGCGCCCAATGGATCGGCACGTCGCGCGAGCCCGCGTGGCCCGTCTCCGTAAGGGGGGTGCGGCCAGCGGCCAGCAGCACCGGCACGTTGTCGCGCGCGGCGTTCATCAGCGCGCAGACGGTGTTGGCGGTGCCCACGTTCACGTGGACCATCACGCCGGCCATCTCGCCGCTCACCTTGTAATAGCCCTGCGCCATGGCGAGGGCGACGTTCTCGTGCGGAACGGTCACGAATTCCGGCATCTCGCCGCCGGCCTTCCAGTTCTGCAGGATGCCTTCGATGATCGGCGCGAAGTCCGTGCCGCCGTTGGCGAACACGTGGCGGATGCCGCAATTCTTCAGGGCCGACATATATGTCTGGGCGACGGTCGCCCCCGGGGTCTGGTGAATGTTCATGTGTTTCCTCCTCAGGGGCGCGGGCCGCACCTTGGCGATCCTCAAGCGACCGCTTTCCTGCGCGTTCCTAAAGCATCGTCAGGGGTCGTCAAGACGCAAGCGGCGGCCGCTGTGGACGATCTTGTGATTTCGCCTTACACCCGGCGAAAGCTTGAGGAGACGATCATGGGCGAATACGAACGCTGGGAAGGCCGATACGGGGCGCCGGAATACGTCTTCGGCCGCTCCCCGAGCTATTTCCTGCCCTCCTGCAAGCCGTTGCTGCCCAAATCCGGCTCCGCGCTGGCGATTGCGGACGGCGAGGGCCGCAACGGGGTCTGGCTGGCCGAACAGGGCCTCGACACGCTCTCCATCGATTTTTCCCCCACGGGCCAGAAGAAGGCGATCGCGCTCGCCCGGGAGCGCGGCGTCCCGCTGCGCTTCGAACTGGCGGACGTGCACGAATGGGCCTACCCGGCGGAAGCCTACGACGTGGTGGCGGAAATCTTCACCCAGTTCAGCGAGCCCCGGGACCGCCGCAAGAAATGGGACGGCATGAAGCGCGCCCTGAAGGCGGGCGGGCTCATGATCATCCAGGGCTACACGCCCAAGCAGCTTGAGTACGGCACCGGCGGCCCGAAGTTCCTCGACCACCTCTACACGCGCGAGCTTCTGGAGCAGGAGTTCGCCGGATGGCCGGACCTGCGCATCGTCGAGGAAGAGGTGGAGATGCGGGAAGGCGCGCACACCGGCATGTCGGCCGTGATCAACATGACGGCGCACAAGCCCGGATGAGAGCGGGCGACGCCGCAAGTCCGTGCGGACCCCGCTACGCTTGATCCCGCGCATGGCGCAAGGCTCCGGGGAGGCTTATGTGGACTCAACGGGTCATTATCCAGCGAGCGTCCATGTCCGAGTCTGCCGTCTCCACGCGCGAAGCCGCCCATCTGCGGCTGTCGATCGAAGGCATGACCTGCGCCACCTGCGCGGGCCGCGTCGAGACCGCCCTGCGCAAGCTGCCGGGCGTGAGCGCGGAGGTGAACCTTGCGGGCGAGGAAGCCTATATCGACTACGATCCCGCCCAGGTCGCCCCTGACGCGCTTGCGAGGGCCATCGAGGATGCGGGCTACGACGTGCCGCATGCGCACGTGCGCCTGAAGATTGGCGGCATGACCTGCGCGACCTGCGTGGGCCGCGTCGAGAAGGCGCTGACGGGCGCGCCCGGCGTCGCAGGCGCGAGCGTCAATCTCGCGACGGAATCCGCTGACGTCGAGATCGTGTCCGGGCTCGTGCGGCCCATGGACCTCGTCGCCGCCGTGGAGGCCGCGGGCTATGACGCCGAGACGATCGGCGACGACGCCGGCCGGCAGGCGGAGATCGAGGCGCGCGACGCCGCCCGCCAGAGGGCCGAATCCATCCGGGTCGCCGTCGCGCTCGCGCTGGCTGCGCCCCTCACCCTGCCGATGTTCGGCGTCCCCCTGCCCGCCTGGGCGCAATTGCTGCTCGCCACCCCGGTGCAGTTCGTGCTGGGCGCGCGCTTCTATATCGCCGCCTGGAAGGCCGTTCGCGCCGGGGCGGGGAACATGGACCTGCTCGTCGCGCTCGGCACGTCGGCGGCCTATTTCTATTCGCTGTGGCTGATGACCCAGCCCCATGCGCATCATCTCTACTTCGAGGCGGCGGCCGTCGTCATCGCGCTTGTGATGGTGGGCAAATGGCTCGAGACCCGGGCGAAGCGCTCCACGACCGCCGCCATTCGCAGCCTCATGGCGCTGCGGCCCGACCGGGCGCGCATCGAGCGCGACGGGGTGGAGGTGGACGTGCCCCTCTCGGCCGTCGGCGTCAGCGACATCGTGCTGGTGCGCCCAGGCGAACGCATGCCGGTGGACGGCCGGATCCTGGAAGGCCACAGCGCGCTGGACGAAAGCCTCATCACGGGCGAAAGCCTGCCGGTCGAAAAGTCAAAGGGCGACAGGGTGACGGGCGGCTCCATCAACGGCGCGGGCTTCCTGCGCGTCGAGACGCTCGCGGTGGGCGCGCGCTCCACGCTCGCGCGCATCATCGCGCTGGTGGAGGACGCGCAGGCCCGGAAAGCGCCGGTGCAGAAGCTCGTGGACCAAGTCTCCGCCGTATTCGTGCCGGTGGTGCTGGCGGCGGCGCTCGCCACTTTTCTGGGCTGGTGGCTGCTGAAAGGCGATCCCGCCAGCGGGCTGATCGCGGCGGTGAGCGTCATGGTCATCGCCTGCCCGTGCGCGCTGGGCCTTGCGACCCCCACGGCCTTCATGGTCGGCACGGGCGCGGCGGCCCGCGCCGGCATCCTCATCCGCGACGCGCAGGCGCTGGAGCAGGGCCGCCGCATCGACACGGTGATCCTCGACAAGACCGGCACGCTCACTGAAGGCAAGCCCGCCGTCACCGATCTCGCGCCCCACGGGCCGATCGCCGGGGACGACCTGCTGCGCCTTGCGGCGGGCGCCCAGACCCGCAGCGAGCACCCCCTCGCCCACGCCATCCTCGTGCGCTACGCCGAGGCGTCGTCCGGCAAGGCGCCCCCGCCCGCAAGCGCCTTTCAATCCTTCGCGGGACGGGGGCTGGAGGCGGACGTTGAGGGCCGCCGCATCGCCATCGGCAACCGCCGCCTGCTGGGCGAGCGCGGCGTCGATACGGCGCCGCTCGAAGCGCGCGCGATCGCCCTCGAAACCGACGGGCGCACCGTGATGTGGATTGCCGAGCTGGGCGCCGCTCCGCGTCTTCTGGGCCTCATCGGCGTCGCCGACCCCATCAAGCCGAACGCGGCGCAGGCCGTTTCGCGGCTGAAGGCGTTGGGCGTCACCCCCGTGCTGGCGACAGGCGACAACGAGCGCACCGCGGCGGTCGTGGCCAAGCGGGTCGGCATAGACCAGGTGCTGGCGGGCGTGCTGCCGGAGGGCAAGGCGGCGGAGGTGGAGCGCCTGCGCAAGCTCGGCAAGCACGTCGCCATGGTGGGCGACGGGGTGAACGACGCCCCGGCGCTGGCGGCGGCCGACGTCGGCATGGCCATGGGCACGGGAGCGGACGTCGCCATGAACACCGCCGGGATCACCCTGATGCGCGGCGACCCGCTGCTGATTCCGGACGCCATCTCGATCAGCCGCGCCACCTACGCCAAGATCCAGCAGGGCCTCTTCTGGGCCTTTGTCTACAATGTGGTGGGCATGCCGCTCGCGGCCTTCGGGCTGCTCGACCCTGTCTACGCGGGCGCCGCGATGGCGCTTTCGTCGGTCAGCGTGGTCACGAACGCTCTGCTGCTCCGCCGATGGCGCCCAGCGGCCTAGGCTGAAGTTTCGATTGCCCTCGGCCTGCGCGAATGCCTTACTGCCTCTTGACCGGCGCCATGGCGCGCAACAGATACGTTGCGTCAGGCGGCCACGCCATCGGGAGGGGACCCCATGAACATCGCACTCACCCGGCGGGCGCTCGCGCTCGCCAGCATCTGCCTCGCCACGGGCGCGTACGCACAGGCGCCCGCGCAAAACTGGCCGCAAAAGCCCGTCACGTTCATCGTTCCCTTCCCGGCGGGCGGCGGCACGGACGCGTTCGCGCGGCCCCTAGGGGTGCAGCTCGAGCAGCAGTTCGGCCAGCGCATCGTGATCGACAATCGCGGCGGCGCGGGCGGCACGGTGGGCGCGTCCGTCGCCTCCAAGGCGGCGCCGGACGGGTACACCTTCTTCATCGGCGCGGCGCACCACGCCATCGCGCCCGCGCTTTACCCGAAGCTCGACTACAACATCGAGACGGATTTCATCCCCGTTGGCCTGGTGGCCACGCCCCCGCAGGTGATCGTCGTCAACCCCAAGGTTCCGGCGAACACGTTGCAGGAGCTGATCGCGCTGGCGGAGAAGAGCCCCGACAAGCTCAATTTCGGTTCCGCCGGCAACGGCACCACCCACCATCTGGCGGGCGAACTCTTTAAGCTGCTGACGAAGACCAGGCTCACCCACGTGCCCTATCGCGGCGCCGGGCCGGCCATGCAGGACCTGCTGGCGGGCCATATCGACCTGATGTTCGACGGGCTCGGCTCCTCGGCCGCGCAGATCGAGGCCAAGCAGTTGCGCGCGCTCGCGGTCGCCGCCCCCAAGCGCACCAGCGCCTTCCCGGACGTGCCCACGGCGGCCGAGGCCGGGCTGAAGGACTACGAAGTCGCGACCTGGTACGCCATGTGGGCGCCCAAGAACACGCCCAGCGAAATCGTCGTGCGCATGACGGGCGAACTCAAGAAGGCGCTCGCGGCCCCGATGATCGTCGAGGCGTGGCGCAAGAACGGGTCGGACGTGCCGAACCTCTACGGGACGGATTTCAGCGCCTTCGTCTCCGCCGAAGTGAAGCGCTGGGGCGACGTGGTGCGCGCCTCCGCCGTCAAGCTGGAGTGACCGGGCGGCTTAAGCCGCGCGATCCACAGGGACGCGCGGCGACGCCTTGCGCCTGACGCGGCGCGGCGGCTCCAGAACCAGCACGGCCGCGAGCATCTGGTAGGCCTCGCCGGCGACCAGCGGCCGATAGAGCTGCACCCGCTGGCGCATGCCGTCCTCGGCGCAGCGAAGGTCCTCCTCGACGTGCCCGGGACCGTCGCTCGCAAGGGCCGCCTCCAGCAACCGCTGCAGTTGCGCCGCCGTCTTGCGGTCGGCCGCCACCACATGCCCGCTGGCGATGGATAGCGCGCAGCCGAGCAAAGGCCGCGCCCGCTCGCTCACATGCAGGACCTCGCCGGAAAAATCGAGCAGAATGGCCGCTTCGCCGAGCATTTCGAACGCGTCGGCGATGCCGCGCGCGCGGGCGCCGGCCAGCATGGGGCCAAGAATCTCAGAACGGCCGGCAGCTTCGGGCGTCGCCTTCGCAGGCGCAACGCCTGTCCCGGCCGCGCCGGGACCGGTGGCAAGATGAATGGTCATGGTGTTTCACGCCTGTTTCGCCGAGCTGCGTCGGCTTCAAAGGCATAATGTGCGGGAAGCCGTTACAGTTCAGTGGGCGCGGCCTTGCGGGCCAAAAAAAGCGGAACTCTTGGTGCAGAAAAGGCCGCCCAAACGGGCGGCCTTTTGTCTTGATTTCGCAACAATCGCTTAACGCGCGCCGATCACTCGGCGGCGGCGGGCGGCAATTGCGGGGCGCTGCGGCCCTCGGAGGCGCTGGCCTTCTGGGCCAGGATCATCTCGTCGCGCATGGTGGCCACGCTGCGCAGCTTGGTCATGGCGGCGCCCGTGCCCGCCGGGATGAGGCGGCCGACGATGACGTTTTCCTTCAGGCCTTCCAGCGTGTCGACCTTGCCGTTGACGGCGGCTTCGGTCAGCACGCGGGTCGTCTCCTGGAAGGAGGCGGCGGAGATGAACGAACGCGTCTGCAAGCTCGCCTTGGTGATGCCGAGCAGCACCGGGGTGCCCGTCGCGGGCTTCTTGCCCTCGGCGACCAGCCGCTCGTTGACCTCTTCGAGTTCGCTCGCGTCCACCTGTTCGCCCGGCAGGTAATCGCTGTCGGCCGCGTCGGTGATATCCACCTTCTGCAACATCTGACGGACAATCACTTCGATGTGCTTGTCGTTGATGTTCACGCCCTGCAACCGGTAGACCTCCTGGATTTCGTTGACGAGGAAGGCTGCAAGCTCCTCCACGCCCTTGATCGCCAGGATGTCGTGCGGCGCGGGGTTGCCGTCCACGATGTAATCGCCCTTCTCCACGACGTCGCCGTCCTGCAGATGGATGTGCTTGCCCTTCGGGATCAGGTACTCGACCGATTCTGCGCCCTCTTCCGTGGGCACGATCTCGATGCGCTGCTTGTTCTTGTAGTCGCGGCCGAACTTCACGATGCCGGAGATTTCGGCGATGATCGCGTGATCCTTCGGACGACGCGCCTCGAACAGCTCCGCCACGCGCGGCAGACCGCCCGTGATGTCGCGGGTCTTGGCGGATTCCATGGAGATACGCGCGACGATGTCGCCCGCCTTCACGGTTGCGCCCGGATCGACGTTGAGGATCGACTCCACCGGCAACGAATAACGGGCGTCGCCGCCGCGCAGCAGTTTCGCGATTTTCCCGCTGGCGTCCTTGATGATGATGGACGGCTTGAGGTTCGCGGAACGCTGGTTGAGGCGCCAGTCCGTGACCATGCGCTTGGTGATGCCGGTCGATTCGTCCGCCGTTTCGGCCATGGACTGGCCTTCGACGAGGTCCTCGAACGCCACCACGCCGTCCACCTCGGAGAGGATCGGACGGGTGTAGGGGTCCCACTCGGCGAGGCGCTGGCCGCGCTTCACCTTGTCGCCCTCTTCCACCTTCATGCGCGCGCCGTACTGCACGCGGTGAACCGCGCGCTCCACGCCGTCGGCGCCGACGATGACGATGGCCACGTTACGAGCCATCACCATCAGGTCGCCGTCGCCGTTGCGGGCGAGATGGCTGTTGCGGATCTTCACCGTGCCTTCGAAGTTCGACTCGATGAACGACTGGTCGGCGATCTGCGCCGCGCCGCCGATGTGGAACGTGCGCATCGTCAGCTGCGTGCCGGGCTCGCCGATGGACTGCGCCGCGATGACGCCGACCGCTTCGCCCATGTTCACGGGCGTGCCGCGGGCCAGATCGCGTCCGTAGCAATTGCCGCAGACGCCGTTCTTGGCTTCGCAGGTCAGCACCGAGCGGATTTTCACTTCCTGGATGCCGGCCGCGTTGATGCGGTCGATATGCCATTCCTCGATCATGGTGCCGGCGGGCACGATCATCGTGCCGTCCTGCTCCACGAGGTCCTCGGCGGCGGTGCGGCCCAGGATGCGGATCGCCAGCGACGCGACCACCTGGCCGGCGTCGAGGATCGCCCGCATGCGGATGCCGTTCGTCGAACCGCAATCCACCTGGGTGATGATCGAATCCTGCGCCACGTCCACGAGACGGCGGGTCAGGTAACCCGAGTTCGCCGTCTTCAGAGCCGTGTCGGCCAGACCCTTGCGGGCGCCATGGGTCGAGTTGAAGTACTCGAGAACCGTGAGGCCTTCCTTGAAGTTCGAGATGATCGGCGTCTCGATGATCTCGCCCGAGGGCTTGGCCATCAGGCCGCGCATGGCGGCGAGCTGGCGCATCTGCGTGGGCGAACCGCGCGCGCCGGAGTGCGACATCATGTAGATCGAGTTGATGGGCTTGTCGCGACCCGTGTCGTCCTTCTGGACGGTCGAGATGCGCACCATCATTTCCTCGGCGAGCTTGTCCGAGCACTTGGCCCAGGCGTCGATCACCTTGTTGTACTTCTCGCCCTGCGTGATGAGGCCGTCGTTGTACTGCTGCTCGTATTCCTTCGCGAGCGCCTGCGTGGCTCCGACGATGCGCTCCTTCGTTTCCGGCACGACCATGTCGTCCTTGCCGAAGGAAATGCCCGCCTTGAAGGCTTCGCGGAAGCCCAGCGCCATGATGCGGTCGCAGAAGATCACCGTCTCCTTCTGACCGCAGTTGCGGTAGACGGTGTCGATCATCGCCGAGATTTCCTTCTTCGTCATCAGCCGGTTGGCGACATCGAAGGGGATCTTGACGTGCGGCGGGAGCAACTGGCCCAGGATGAGGCGGCCAGGCGTGGTGTCGAAGATCTTCGACACGCGCTTGCCATTCTCGTCATAGGTCCAGGCGCGGCCCTTGATCTTGGAGTGCAGCGTGATCGCCTTGGCGTGCAGCGCGTGCTCGATCTCGGCCTGCGAGGAGAACATCATCCCCTGCCCGATGTCGCCATCGACCATGAGCGAGAGGTAATAGAGGCCCAGAACGATGTCCTGCGAGGGCACAATGATCGGCTGACCGTTGGCCGGATGCAGGATGTTGTTCGTGGACATCATCAGCACGCGCGCTTCCAGCTGCGCTTCAAGCGACAGCGGAACGTGCACGGCCATCTGGTCGCCGTCGAAGTCCGCGTTGAAGGCGGCGCAGACCAGCGGATGCAGCTGGATCGCCTTGCCTTCGATGAGCACGGGCTCGAACGCCTGGATGCCGAGGCGATGCAGCGTCGGCGCGCGGTTCAGCAGGATCGGGTGTTCGCGGATGACCTCGTCCAGGATGTCCCAGACCTCCGGCTTTTCCTTTTCCACCAGCTTCTTGGCCTGCTTCACCGTAGCCGAGAAGCCCTTCGCGTCGAGGCGCGAATAGATGAACGGCTTGAACAGCTCGAGCGCCATCTTCTTGGGCAGGCCGCACTGGTGCAGCTTCAACTCGGGACCCACGACGATGACCGAGCGGCCGGAATAGTCGACGCGCTTGCCGAGCAGGTTCTGGCGGAAGCGGCCCTGCTTGCCCTTCAGCATGTCGGCGAGCGACTTCAGCGGGCGCTTGTTGGCGCCCGTGATGACGCGGCCGCGGCGGCCGTTGTCGAACA
>JAQGJX010000047.1 GCA_028290405.1 Hyphomicrobiales bacterium | reverse complement strand
CACCGACGGGCCGACGCGCGGCGGACCGAAGTCCTGGCGCAGATCCTTGCCGATGCGGAACGTCGCGCCGGCGTTGGCGAAGGTGTACACGTTGCCGAGCGCAAAGCCGGCGTGCGGCGTGAAGTCTACGCCGTAATCGGTTTCAAACGCATACGCGGCCAGCGCACGCCAGCTCCTCTGGTAGCGCAATTGAACCGTGGGCTCGTTCCGGAGCTGCTGGTCCCATCCACGCGGGCTGTCGATGCCCTTGATGTCGTGGACCAGCCTTTGCGACGCTTGCGCGAGCGACGCGGGGCCGATGACGCCGACGCTCAGCGAGAGCTGATCCAGCAGCGGGCCAGCTTCGCCGATCAGGCCGAACGAAGCGTTGAGCCAACCGGCGTAGGGCCTGTCGAGCGGATCGGGAATGGCGCGCTTGACGTCCCGGGGGGTGAAAATTGACTGTTGCAACGCATATTCGGTGCGCACCACGCCCCAGTCGGCGAACAGCGGCAAGCTCTTGGCCAGGTTCACCGCCCAGAGCGGCGTCTGCGCGGGCGACGTCACCCAACTAGCGCGCACGCCGCTCGTGTAGCCTTCGTCGGTCCGGGCGAAAAGATCGTTCTCCATGATCAGGGAGAAGTTGCCCACGTCTTCGGGCCCCGCCTGCTCTTTCGCGATCGCCGCGCACGGCCCGGCGTGAACCGCAAGCGCCAGCAAGGCGCACGCCGGAAGCGTTTTGAAGTGTGTCATGTATCCCGCTGAGGCTGTAGGCGAGGAGATCAGGGAACGTGCGCCGCCGCCAGGGCGTGCGCGCGTCGCACGCTACATCCGGTGCGGGTTTCCGCGTCCACGGCGCCAGCCATAATGATGGCCGCGGTTCGAGTGTCCGCGCTTGACCTTGTATTTGGCCTCGACCGCCATCGCCGCATCGCTCACCCCAAGGGCCGACAGCGGCGCAAGGGGCGTCGCGTGAGCCGCCGTCACAGGGGCCGCGCACAAAAGGACGCCGATGGACGCCAGGAGGTGGAGTTTCATGGTTTTGTCTTTCGCCGCGACGCGCTGATATTCAACGAACCTACGGCAAGCCTTGAACCCGGCAATTCGTTCCCAAATGTTTGCGGGGGCGCGCGACGCATACGCCTGCGGCCTTGCTGCCTTAATTCAGCTGGGGACCGCAGCTCCCTGCCCGCGCGGCGCGCCCGAAGGCCTGGCGACAATTTTCTATGCATGAAAAGCACAGGCAACCTTGTGGAGCTTCATCCATTGCCCTTCCACAGCGGAAGAATTTTTCTTCGTCTGCGTCAGGTGAAAATTATGTTCAAGAAATTCGCACTCGTGGCCGTTCTCGCCGCCTTTCCGATCGCGGCTTCCGCGCAGACCGATAGCGGCGTCGCTGCGGGCGCAACGAGCGGCGCGATTGGCGGCGCCATTGTGGGCGGCCCCATCGGGGCGGTCGTGGGCGGCGTCGGAGGCGCGATCATCGGCGGCGTGATGACCGACAACACGCCCCGCTTCCGCGAGTACGTGGTCCAGCAGCGTCGTCCGTCCTACTCCTATGCGCAGCCGCTTGCGGTCGGCGTCCAGCTGCCGAGCGACGGCGTGCAGTATTACGAAGTTCCGGCCGAATACGGCGCCACCGAGTATCGCTACACGGTGGTGAACAACCGCACCGTGCTGGTCGATCCGCGCACGCGCCGCGTCATCCAGGTGATCGAATAACGTCCGATAACCTTTCGGCGAACGGCAGCAGGGGCTCGCGCCAGAGATGGCGCGGGCCCCTGCCTCGCTTGTATGGGCGGGAGCGGGCATGGCGCTTGCGACTCGCTTCGGACGCTAGGTCCGGGAACTTTGGAGCGGCGTTATGAACATGTCCGGCGAAAGCCTTCTGGTCATCATCATTGTTGGCGTGCTCGCCGGCTGGCTGGCGGGCCAGATCGTGCGGGGCTCAGGGTTTGGCCTTGTGGGCGACCTCGCGATTGGAATCGTCGGCGCCTTCATCGGAAGCTGGCTCCTGCCGCAAGTGGGCGTGCGCCTGGGAGCAGGGATGGTGAACGCCGTCGTGAACGCCACGATTGGGGCGATCCTGCTGCTCCTCATCCTGCGGGTGCTGAACGGCGCGCGCACGCGGCGGGGCTGGGGCGGCGGCTGGCGCTGAACGCCACCCCCGCTCAGAGTTACGAGGCCGGCGGCGGCGCCGGCCTCGGCGCGTTCATTCGAACCGCGGCGAGACCTGCATGTAGAATTTCGACATCGCGGGCCGCAGCTTGTCCATCACCTCCTTGTTCAACTCAAGCTGTGGCTTGGCGTCGGCGGGGAGAAGCGAAAAATACTTCGTGTCCTTCGTGTCCTGGGCGAACTGATCGCGCGCTTTCTGCAGAAGCTCAGGCGAAGTCAGCAGGTCGATCGCGCTGGCGCTCATGACTTTGGCCGCCGCCACCATGCCTTTGTGCGCCATGGAGCTCGTCGGGGTCACGGCGGCCGGCCACGCGTGAATCACAGTGCCGGGCGCATAGCCGGGAAACTGCATGAGGCCCGCCGGCACGTTCCAGGTGAAATCGCCGATATCGTTGGACGACGCGCTTTGCGGGCGCGGCCCGGCGGGCGGCAGGCTCGTCGCGAGGCCGACCTCCCGGAAGCCGTTCGCCTTCTGGAACTCCTTGGCGAACGCGACTTCCTCGTCGCTCCATTTTGGAAGGCCGACGCTCTCCATGTTCTTGCGGATCGCTTCGCTGATGGGCCTGTTGCCCAGGGAGGGCCACGCGGAGGCGACGACGTCGGGCGGGTCCATCTTCGTGCCCGTCATCAGCGCTGCGCCTTCGCCGACTTTCACGAGACGGTCGAAATTCTCTTTCGCGGCTTGCGCGCTCGCGTCGCGAACGAACCACCAGATCCGCCCGAGATCCGCGATGATGTTGGGCTGCACGCCCCCGTTCATGATCGAGCGATGAGTGCGCGCCGTGGGCCGCATGTGCTCGCGCATCTTGTCGAGCCCCATGTCCATCAACTGGACGGCGTCCACCGCGTCGCGGCCTTCCCATGGCGAGACGGCCGCATGCGCGGTCTTGCCGTGGAACGTGAAGGTGGCGCTGATGGCCGCATAGTTTTGCGGCCCATAGCCGGTCGCGAAATTATCGCCGATATGGACGATCAGCACGGCGTCCACGTCGTTCAGGTATCCTGCGCGCACAAGGAAGGGCCGGCTGCCAAGCGCTTCTTCGGCCGGTCCGAGCGATAGCTGGATCGTGCCCGGGAGCTTGTGTTTCTCCATCGCCTGCTTGACGGCGAAGACCGTCGCTGCGGTGACGCCCGCATGGGTGTTGTGGCCTTCCATGTGGCCCGGCGCGCCGGGGACCATCGGCTTGCGGGGAATCGAGCCAGGCGTCTGCGAGCCCTCCGGCAGCGCGTCGATCTCGCTCGCAATCAGGATGTTGGGCTTGCCGCTGCCCCATTTGGCCCAGAGGTTCGTGGGCATGCCGGCGCCGCCAAGCTCCACCGAGAACCCTGCGCCTTCGAGAACGCCCTTGAGCAACTTGGTGCTCTCGAATTCGTGCATGCCCGGCTCGGCGAAGAAGTAGACGGCGTCGCCGATCTCGGCGATCTGCTTCGCGTTGCGGTCGATCGCCTCGAACGCCGTCTGCTTGGGCTGGTCGGGACCGGACTGTTGCGCCTGCGCCTGCGCGGCGCTCATGGCGATCAGGCTGGCGGTCAACAGCCAACGAACCGGAAAACGTCGCTCGCGTCCCATGTCACAGCTCCATCAAGTTCATGACAGGCTACAGCAATGCGCCTGCATGGCAAATGCGCGTCGCTTGCCGCCAGCGAAGCAAGCCTCGTTGGCCGCGACAGGTTCCCGCCATGTCATCGCGGATTGAGCGACGCCCTCACTTCGTCGATGAAGCTTTCGGGCTGCTCGGCGACGTCGGTCGCGACGGCCTGGATGAGGGATCCGGGGCTTGGGTCCACGGGCAATTGCAATTTGTCCGCGTCCGCCAGCAACGCCTTGTCGTCCAGCGCCGCCAGGAACGCGCTTCTCAACGCCGCCACGCGATCGGCCGGCACGCCGCCGGCCACGAAGAACGGCCGCGCGAAATCCGCTTCCGCATAGATCGTCTCCATGATTTTCTTCTGCGTGTCGGTCTTGGCGAAATTATACATCCGGGGAACGCCGGCTGCGTTGAGCGTTGCGTCCCCGCGCACGGACTCCTGAACGAGAATCCGTGCAAATCCCGACTGTAAATAGTGCGCGAATTGCGAATTGATGGAGCTCAGGTTCAGGCCGCACAATCCGTGCACCTCGCCCTTTTCCATTGAGGCGACGATCTCCCTGCTGCCTTTGTAGCCAACGACGAGCTTCACTTTCGTGGCGAGCAGGTTTTGCTCCATGTTCGGCATGTAGGACAGCGACCCCGAGCCCGGAGCGCCCGCTCCCAGGATCAGCTCTTTTTCAAACAGATCGCTGGCCGTTTGAGCCGGAGCGTCTCGCCGCACGAGACAGACGTACGTGTCCTTCGCGGCCGATCCGAGATAATGCTGCCTGGCTGGATCATAGGTTCGCTGGTTGGCGGGGATGAAAATGCGCGCGAGGGGTTGGGACGCCGCGACCGCGACAATCGCCGTGCCGTCCTTGGGCGCGGCGTTCGCGACGAACGAGGCCGCAAGCTCGCCCGCCGCGCCGAACATGTTCTTGACGACGAGGCTTGGGGCGCCGGGAATATATTTGCCCATGTGTTGCGCCAGCAATCTGGCGTAGGCGTCGTATCCCCCGCCGGGGGCGAACCCGACGAAGATCGTAATCTGCTTTCCTTTGTAGAAGTCCGCCACGCCGTCTTGGGCGCTGGCCTGCGGGGCGAGGAAGAGCGCGCTGGCGGCGGCCCAGGCGGCGATGGCTCCGGACACTTTGGCATGCATGTCGCGCTCTCCCCTGAGCCTTCGCGGCGTTCAGATTTTACAAATCAGTTCCATGCGGGCGCGGCGTCACGCTCGCCCAGGGCCGTCACGCCGGAAAGTACTTCGCGAGCCAGTCCTGCACGATCGCGCGCACGCGGGGATTGTTTTCCCCGAACGCGAAATGATCGACGTCGGAGAGAAGGATTAGGTCCGTGGGCTGCCCCGCGCGCCGGAACAGTTCGATCGACTGGTCGGTCGGCGTCACCGAATCCATCGCGCTGTGAAGGAGCAGAAGCGGACGCGGCGCGATGCGGCCAACGACGTCGTTGGCCCGGAAATCGAACATGCTTTGCGCCGTTTCCGCCGGAAAGGCCATGTGACCGCCCGCCGACATGCCCTGACGCAGATGCTCGGGGATGGGCACGATGTCGAAGCGCGACACCATCAGGGATTCGCCTGTTTCGGCTTTGCGCCTGCGGCCCTCTTCAAGAATGCCGGTGAACTTGGCCCAGGCCTCCGGGGAGGGATGCTGGCCGCGAAACTTCTTCTCCCCGTCGCCCCAGCCGCCTGCGGAAATGACGGCGCCCACGCGCTGGTCCGTGCCGGCGGCGTAAACCGAGACAGCGCCGCCGAAGCTTGAGCCCATCAGGCCCAGCCGCGCGCTGTCGATCTGCGGACGCGACTCCAGATAGTCCAGCGCCAGTTTCACGCATTCGACCTGCTCAAGACAGATGACCCGTCCGCGCTCGCCTTCGCTCTCGCCACACCCGGGCATGTCGAGGCGCAGGGTCGCATAACCGAAATCAGCGAGCATCGCGGCGCCCAGCCGGGTGCTTGCGCCATCCTTGTTTCCGCCAAATCCATGCAGAACCATGATGGCCGCGCAGGGCTTCTCCGCACACGCCCCGGTGGGCGCATCGAGAAGGCCGGTCAGCTTCAAACCCCGGTAGTCGATCGTGATTCGCTCTTGCATTGGCGTTTCCCGCACGCTGCGCCATACCGTCCGTGCGGATCGCAGGTCCGCTGCGAGACTAGGACGAGTACCTGAGCGTTCGCAAGGGCGTCGAGGCGACAGGCGGGCGAGGCCTGCGGGCGGACGCCCCGCGCGCTGAATTGACCCGGCCGGAAGTCTGAACGTATGGTCGACGCTTCAAACGCCCCAAGAGCGAATGTTGGAGGAAACCATGGACGTGGGGAGCATCCCCTGCTTTCCGAGCGTTCGCGTGAGCGCCCGCGAGGCTCATCGTGATTGATGATGCGGACGTGCTCATCGTCGGCGCCGGCATGTCGGGGTTGTGCGCGGCGCTTGAAGCCGCCCGGGCGGGCGCTCGCGTCATCGTGCTCGAAAAGGCCCCGGAGGCCGAACGGGGCGGCAACACGCGATTTTCGAACGGCGCCATACGATCCGTCTACGAAGGCGTTGACGACATCGAGCGGCTCGTCGGAGGCTTGAGCGAGGCGGAAAAGGCGCGGGCGGAGTTCGGCTCCTACACGCGGGAACAATACTTCGACGACCTGGCGCGCGTGACGCAGTATCGCTGCCAGCCCGAGCTGGCCGACATGCTCATCGACGACAGCCGCGACACGCTCTTCTGGCTGCATGAACAGGGCGTGCGCTTTCTGCCGCTGTACGAGTGGCAATTCAAACTGCCCGACGGGCGCATCCGGTTTTCGGGCGGGTCCGCGCTCGAGATGAACGGCGCGGGCGCGGGCGCCTCGGATGCGTTGTTTCGCGCCGCCGAGCGTTGCGGCGTGCAGATCCATTATGAAACGGCCGCCCGGGACCTGATCGAAAGCTCCGGCAAGATCGTCGGCGTGCAGGCGCGGCGTGGCGGAGAAGACGTCGCCTTCCGGGCGCCGAGCGTCGTCCTCTGCAGCGGAGGGTTCGAGGCCAACGTCGAATGGCGGACCCGGTATCTCGGGCCATCGTGGGACTTGGCGAAGGTGCGCGGCTCGCGGTTCAACACCGGCGACGGCCTGCGGATGGCGCTCGGCAAGGGCGCGATGGCGTTCGGCAACTGGTCCGGCTGCCATTCCGCAAGCTGGGACCTCAACGCCCCCGACGTCAACGAACTCGCCTATGGCGCCATCTTCAAGCGCGACGACTATCTGGAAGGCGTCGTGGTCAACGCGGACGGCCAGCGCTTCTTCGACGAAGGCGCGGACATCCGCTCGATGACCTACGCTAAGCTGGGGCGCGCCATTCTCGCGCAACCCGGCCAGGTCGCATGGCAGATTTTCGACAGCCGCGGGTCCGCGCGCCTGCATGGCGAATACCGGGTGAAGCAATCAGCCCGAGCCCGCGCGGACACGCTGGAAGAGCTTGTCGGCAAGCTCGACGGCCTCAACGGCGAGGCGTGCCTGGCGACGCTCCGCGCCTTCAACGCCGCCATCCGCGACGACATTCCGTACGACCCGGGAAAGAAGGACGGCAGGTGCACGCGAGGCGTCGACCCGCCGAAGTCCAACTGGGCGACGGCGATCTCAGAAGGACCGTTCGAGGCGTACGCGGTGACGTGCGGCGTCACCTTCACGTTTGGAGGCTTGCGCATCGACGGGGACTGCCGGGTCCTCGACGACGTGAGCGCGCAGATCGAGGGACTTTACGCAGCCGGCGAAATGGTCGGCGGCCTGTTCTACTTCAACTACCCTGGCGGTTCAGGGCTGATGTCGGCTGCGGTGTTTGGAAGGCGGGCGGGGCGGGCGGCGGCGCAAGCGGCTCTCGTCAAGTGCGCGGGTCAATGACAGGAGAAGCGCGCATGCGCATCGGCGTTCTCGCAAGAACTTCACTGGCCGCCCTTGGGGCGATATGGGCCGCGCACGGGTCAGCCCTTGCGCAGGGGGCCGAGTTCTATCGCAATAAATCCGTGAAGATCCTCGTGGGCAGCGAGGCGGGCGGGGGCTTCAGCACCTATTCGCTGCTGCTGTCGAGCCACCTGGGCCGGCACATTCCGGGCAACCCGACGGTCACCATCGAGCACAGGCCCGGATCGGGCGGCATCAACTCGATCAACTACCTGGCGAACGCCGCCCCGCGCGACGGGACGGTGATCGCGGTCGCGATGCCTAACTTCTTCGTCACGCCCTTCGTGGAACCGGCGGCGGCGAAGTTCAATCCGGCGCAATTCCGGTTCATCGGGCGCATGAGCGATTTCGGGCGCGTGCTGGCGATATGGCACACCAGCGGCGCGCGCACCGTGGCCGACCTGAAGATGAAGGAGACCGTTCTGGCGGCGTCCGCGCGACGCTCGACCACGTCCATCCAGCCCGTCCTGATGAATGAAATCCTCGGGACGAAGATGAAGGTCATCACGGGCTTCATGGGGTCGGGCCCCACCGCGGTTGCCATGGAGCAGGGCGAGGTCGAGGTGGCGACCATCGCGTGGTCGACGCTGGTGAGCCTGCACCCCGACTGGCTGCGGGATAAGAAGATTCATGTCATCGCGGGACTGGATTTCAGCGACGTCCCGGTCCCGGGCGTGCCGAAAGTTCGAGACCTGATTGACGACCCCAAAAAGAAGGCGCTGTGGGATTTCGTCGCGCTGCCTTCCGAGTTTGGAACCGCCTTCCTGGCCGCGCCCGAAGTTCCCGCCGAGCAGGTGCGCACGCTGCGTGCGGCGTTCGACGCGGCCATGCAAAGCCCCGAATTCATCGAAGACGCCAAGCGGCGCAACCTCGACATCAACCCGAAGTCGGGCGAGAAGCTTGACCAATTGTTCAAGCGCAGCGGCGCGCCGACCCAGGATATCATCGACACGGTGGCGCGCGTCATGGGCGTGACGCAGTAGCGTCAGCCCTTGCGGGGAGGAACGCGCTGCAGCCACGGCTGCTCCTGGAGCGCGCCCTCCTCCCACGCCGCGATGCGCGCCGCGTAGGCCATCGTCAGCGCGACGTCGTCGAGGCCCTGCAGCAGCGCCGCCCGTTCATGGGGGGCGATAGAGAAGGCGTAGACGCGCCCACCGGGGCATTGGATGATTTGCTTTACGAGGTCGACTTCGAACGGAGCGGCCCCGTCGACGTCCGTCGCGATCGCTTCGAAGGAGCCCTGATCGGCCGCGTCGAGTTGAACCGGCAGGACGCCGTTCTTCAGCGCGCTCTCCCGAAACACGTCCGAAAAGCTTCTGGCGACGATGCAGCGCACGCCGTGGGCCATCAGCGCCCAGACGGCGACCTCGCGCGCGCTCCCGCAGCCGAAATTGCGGCCCGCGACGAGGATCGGCGCGCCGCTGAACCGCGGCTTGTCGAGCACGAAATCCTGCGGCGCAGCGCGCCACCTCGCAAACAGCGCCACGCGATAATCAGGCTCCAGCGCCCGCATGTACTGCACGGGCGCGATCTGGTCCGTATCGACGTCGTCGACGAGAAGCGGCGCGGCCGGTCCCCGGACGATCTGGAATTTGTCCATGGCGCTCACCCGTCAGGAGTTTGGGGCCAACCGGCGCGGGTCGGCGATGACGCCGCACACGGCCGCGGCGGCGGCCGTCGCGGGGCTGGCGAGATGCGTTCTCACGCCCGCGCCCTGTCGCCCCTCGAAGTTGCGGTTCGTGGTGGAAACGACGCGTTCTCCCGGCTGGAGGCGCTCGCCTCCGCCGCCCGCGCACATGGAGCAGCCCGGCTCGCCCCATTGAAACCCGGCGGCGACGAAGATCTCGCGCAACCCTGCGCGCTCCGCCTGTCGGGCCACGGTCCGCGAGCCGGGAACCACGACCGCCGTCACGCCCTGCGCGACGCGGCGCCCGCGCAGCACGCGCGCCGCGCTTTCAAGATCCGGCAAGCGCGAATTGGTGCACGAGCCGATGAAGACGCGGTCCACCTTCTTGCCCAGAAGCGGCTCGCCCGGCGTGAGGTCCATGTAGTCGATGGCCCTGCGCCATTTGTCGGCCGCCAGCCCGTGCGCGTCACCCGCGGACGGCACTTTGCTTGTCACCGGAATGGCGGTGGACGGCGACGTGCCCCAGGTGATCTGCGGCTCGACGCTCGCGCAATCGAAATGAAGGTCGGTTTCGAACGCCGCGCCTGCGTCGGAGCGCAACGCGCTCCAGACCTTGCGCACGCCCGCAAGCTCCGCGCTGCGCTCCTGCGGATGGCGAGCGGCGAGCCAATCCATGGCGGCCGCGTCCGGCGCCATGAGGCTTGTCCGCGCGCCCAGTTCCACCGCCATGTTGGAGATCGTCAGGCGGCCCTCGATGGGCTCGCGGGCGATCATGTCGCCGCAGAATTCGACCGCCGCGCCCCGCATGGCCTCGCGGCCGACAATCCGCAGAACGTGCAGGATCACGTCCTTCGCGCTCACGCCTTCGGCCAGCGCGCCGTCGAGCCTGATGCGGTGCTGTCGCGGCTTCTTCAGCCAGATCGTCTGGGTGGCGAGCACATGTTCGAGTTCGCTGCTGCCGCACCCGAAGCCCAGCGCGCCGAGCCCGCCCACGGTGGGCGCGTGGCTGTCCACGCAAACGTAGGTGGATCCCGGCGGAACGACGCCCAGTTCAGGCATGGTCACGTGCGAGATGCCCTGTTCGGCGTCGCCGACGTCAAACAGGGTCAGCCCCGCGGCGTGGGCAGCCGCGCGCGTGGCGTCGAGGAAGTCGCTGCCCCCCAGCCCGCGGTGCGTGGGAAAGGACGGCGTCGTATGATCCTGCACGACGAAGACCAGATCGGGCCGCCGGATGGGCAGCCCCCGTTTGGCGAGGCTCGCCAGCACATGCGGAGCCCGCACGTCGTCCACCACCGCGCGGTCCACATAGAGCAGGAACCGCTCGCTCTCCTGCGCAACGACATGGCGCGACCAGATCTTGTCGAAGAGGGTGGCTGCGTGGATCGCTGGAAGGCTCATGGGGCAGCTTACCAGCACGAACGCCCGCCCCTCAAGGCTTCGCGCGCCTCTCAGCCGGCCGCTCCGGCCAAGGCGCCGATCTGCGATTGTGCGCCAGAGGCGCAGGTGATTTACTCATTGACGACGTGCGTTCGCCGTGCCGGGACCCGTCGGGGCGCGCATGCAGCCGGCCAGCGCCACATGCAGGAGCCATCTCGTATGACGCCGCTTGAACGCCTTCTCGCCGAACATGAAATAGGCCGCCTTGTCACGCGTTTCGCGCTGCTCAACGACGCAGGCGACTGGGCCGCCGTCGCCGCCACCTTTACGTCCGAGGGGCGGTTCGTCCGGCCTTCCGGCGGAGACGCCGTCGTCGGCCGGGACGCCATCCGCGTTTCGCTGGAAAGCCGCCCTCCCCGCAAATCCTGCCATCTGATCACGAACGTCCTCGTCGATCTGGCGTCGGCGGACGCGGGCGACGCGCGCTGCTCCATGCTGCTCTACACGGCGCCTCCCGGGCAGGCCGCCGCCTCCGTGCCCGCCCTGATCGGCGGCTTCCGGGACAAGGTCGTGCGCACGCCGGAGGGCTGGCGCTTCGCCGAGCGGGTCGGCTTTCTCGATCTCAAGGTGGGGCCCGAATGACGTTCATCCACACGACCCACGTCGGCAGCCTGCCCCGCTCGGCGGAACTCACCGCCTTGCTGCTGCGGCGCGACCATGGCGAAGACGTTCCGGAGGCCGAGTTCGACCAGCTCGCGTCGTCCGAGATCGAGCGCGCCGTCCGCGCGCAGGTGGACGCCGGCGTGACCATCGTGAGCGACGGCGAGCTCGGGAAGGTCGGCTATTCCACCTACGTCGCCGGCCGCCTGTCAGGGTTCGGGGGCCATGTGGACCGCGTGCCCGCAAAGGACCTGGCGGACCTGCCGGACCTTCGCGCCAAGCTCGCCCTCATCATGGGAACCCAGAGCTTCGTGCGCGCGGCCTGCGTCGGTCCGGTCCGGCTCGTCGATCCTCAGGCGGCGGAGACCGACGTGCGCCGCTTCACGCAGGCGATGCGCAAGGAAGGACAGTCCGTCCGGGGCTTCATGAACGCAGCCTCGCCGGGACTCATCACGGCTTTCCAACCGAACCAGCATTACCCGACGCACGAGGCCTACCTCGCCGACCTGGTGGACGCCATGCGGCCCGAGTACGAGGCCATCGCCGCCGCAGGGTTCGATCTGCAGCTCGACTCGCCCGATCTCGCCATGGCGGCCCACACGGGCTTTCAGGCCCTCAGCGAGGCCGAGTTCCTCAAGCGCGCCGCACAGAACGTGGAGGCGCTGAACGCCGCCACGGCCAACATCCCCGCCGAGCGGCTTCGCATGCACATCTGCTGGGGCAATTACGAAGGTCCGCACGATTACGACATCGGACTGGACAAGGTGATCGACATCGTCCTGAAGGCGCGGCCGACGCGCCTTCTGTTCGAAGCCGCAAATCCCCGTCATGAGCATGAATGGATCTACTGGCGGGACGCGAAGCTGCCAGCCGAAACGGTGCTTGTCCCCGGATTGATCGACACGTGCTCCAACTACGTCGAGCATCCCGAACTGGTGGCGCAGAGGATCGAGCGCTACGCCGCCCTGGTGGGCCCCGAGCGGGTGATCGCCGGCACGGATTGCGGGTTCGGCACGTTCGCCGGATACGGCAAGATCGATCCGGCCGTCACGTGGAAGAAACTGCGCGCCCTGCGCGAAGGCGCCGACATCGCCGCCAAACGGCTGTGACGAACGCAACGCGAGCCCGAAGCAGGCGTCAGGCGCCCGGACGCCAGGCGCCTGCCTCGCGGCTGCAAATCAACGATTCTGGAGCGACACGTCGGCGGTGTTGCTGCCGTAATCCTTCTTGGGATCGAACCCCAGCAGCGTCTTGATGCCCGCCAGAAGGCTCGAGCCGTCCTCCCAGATTTCGGCGCGCTCGGCGTCGAGGCGCAGCAGCGCCAGGAGGGGATCGTCCTTGCCGCCTTCGTACCAGGCGGCGACATGGGGATTCCAAAGTCGGTCGATGGTCGCGCGGTCGTTATGGAGGCTCAACGCGCCGTGGATTGCGGCGAACAGGTCGTGCCCCTTGGAGGCGAACGTCGCCGTCGCCGCGCTGGCGCCGCTCAGCTTCTGGACCAGTTCGGAGTCGCGCGAGGCGAAGAACCAGATCGGGCCATGGTCGCCTTCGATCTGCGCCGTCATGGGCCGGGCGTGCCCGCCTTCCACGGCGTTGAGCCCCAGCATGACGGTTCTGTCGGACTTCAGGCTCTTCCAGAGTTTTTGCTCAAGTTCCTGCGGCGTGGACATGCGGTTCATTCTCCATGAGCAGGGCTAAAGCTTTGGAGTGCGCAAGGTTCCCGTCAGGTGGAGGATCCCGCGGGCGCCGTCAGGCGCTGCTTGCCTGGGCGGGCGCGAAGCCGCCGGCGAAGGCCGCGCGCTCCCCGTCCGTCATATGGAGCCCGAGCTTCGTGCGCCGCCAGAGGACGTCGTCCGCCATGACGGCCCATTCGACCTCGCGCAGGTAATCGACTTCCTTCTGGAAGAGCGTCGCGCCGAAATGTGCGCCAAGGTCCGCGAGGCTCCGGGCGGGGTCGAGCACGCGCACCACGCGCGAGCCATAGGCGCCGCACAGGCGCGCCAGCATGGGGCCGGGCGCCCAAGGGTATCGCGTCTCCATTTCCTGCACGAAGTCGCCGAAACCCGCGCCAAGATCGCCGCCGGGCAGGATGGCGCGGCTCGTCCATGGACCGGCGCCGAAACCCAGCGCAGGCTTGAGGCGTTCCAGCACGCTTTCCGACAGGCGCCTGAAGGTCGTCAGCTTGCCGCCGATCACCGTGACGAGCGGCGCGCCCTCGCCCCCGGCGTCCATCTCGATGACGTAGTCCCGCGTGGCGGCGGACGCGCTGCGCCCATCGTCCTGCAGGGCGCGCACGCCGGCGTACCGCCAGATCACGTCCGCAGGCGTCAGGGCGTGGTCAAAATAGCCCGCCAGGGTTTCCAGCAGATAAGCGTCCTCGCCCTGCGAACACGAGAGGTCGGCGGGGAGTTCGCCCAGCGGGATGTCCGTCGTGCCGACGAGCGTGAAGCGGCCCTCATAGGGGATCGTGAAGATCACCCGTCCATCCGGGCCCTGCAACGTATACGCGTGATCGCCCGCATACAGGCGGGGAACGACGATGTGAGATCCCTTCACCAGCTTCACGCGCGCGCGCGGCGCCTGCGCGTCGATCCTGCGCGCGACCTCCGTCACCCATGGTCCGGCGGCGTTCACCAGCGCGCGAGCATACAGGGTTGTCGTCGAGCCGTCGGGGCGCTGGACGCAGGCCCGCCATGCATCGCCCTCCCGCGCAGCCGAGATCAGCCGCGTGCGGGTGAGGATCGCCGCGCCGCGCTCGGCCGCGTCGAGAGCCACAAGCGCCACCAGGCGCGCGTCGTCCACGCGCGCGTCAGCATACGCGAAGCCTCGCTCGAAGCGGGCCTTCAAGGGCCCCGTGCGCAGCGACACGGCGGCCGTCCTGGGGAGCGTTCGCCCGCCCCCGAGGCGGTCGTAAAGGAAGAGCCCCGCGCGCAACATCCACCAGGGCCGCAGGCCCGGCTGGTGCGGCAGCAGGAAGCTCAGCGGCCGCACGATGTGGGGCGCGACGGCCAGCAAGATCTCCCTCTCGCGCAGCGCCTCGCGGACCAGCCCGACGTCGAAGGTCTCCAGATAGCGCAACCCGCCGTGGATCAGCTTCGAACTCGCCGACGAGGTGGCGCCCGCGAGATCTCCCTGCTCGCACAGCGTCACCGAAAGGCCGCGCCCCGCAGCGTCCCGGGCGATTCCGCAACCGTTGGCCCCGCCGCCAATGACCAGCAGGTCGACAACGGGTCCGCGCGGCGCGGCGGGAGAGGTTTTCACCATGGCGTCAAAGGCGCTCGAAACCAGAACGGCAGCTTACCGGGAAACGTCCGCTCCGCAAGGAAGAGACGGCGCGCGCCGCTCGCGCCTCAATGGAAACCCGCCACGAAGGCCGTGGCGGTGAGCGTGACGTGAGCGTCAAGCGGCGGATACAGCTCGAAGGCGCGCGGCTCGCGCGAGAAGTTCCAGAGCCGGAACAGGAGCCATTCGGATCGGCGCTCGTCCGCCACCGCAAGTTCGTTGCGGGTGATGTGGAAGGGCGTCCGTTCCCACCCGTTCGTCGTCTTCACCTCGATCAGGCGAGCCTGGCCGCCGGGCGAGAAACTCGCGATGTCGTAGCCAGCGCCATCCCCGTCCTCCTCGGAGACCCACCGCACCTTGCGCGCCAGGTCATCGCGCCCCGCCTGCCGCAGCGACGTGCGCTCAAGCGTGAGCACGCGCTCCTCGCCGGCGCGGCCCAGCGCGCGGTTCCTCTCGTCCCGCCCGGCCACGTCAAACTTGCGGGCGATGTGCAACATCTGCTCAAGTTCCTGCGGCGGCGGGTGGTTCGACAGCGTGGGCGGCGGGCCTATCCAGATCGCCGCATCCTCCTGAAGTCCGGCCGCGCGGTTCATGTCCGGCGACCGGCCGAGCCACGCAGGATTCAGCGCCAGCCACCGCGCCACCGCGTCGACCAGGGACATTTGGAAATTGAACGCGGGCTTGTAGCCGGGAATCCAGCCCTCCCCGAGCCCCTTCAGGACCGCGCTGATGTTCTGGTGCTTGAATTCGACCGATCCCTCCGACCGGCCGTTCAGCAGCGGAAGGAGCGCCCGCCTATGCTCGGCCTTGTTGTAGGGGCGTCCTGACAAGTCGTCGGCCAGCATCGCGAAATAATCCGCGACGATCAGATCGTTCTGCGCATCGGTCCAAGATTCGCTCGGCATCCGGCCAGGCTAGGGACGTCGCGGCCATTTGTCATCGGCAATCAGGAAGAACTGAAATCTCAGCCGGATCGCGCGATCGCTCTCGTATGATGAGTGGGGGCGCTTACGCCGCTCAAGCGCCCCGTCCAATTAGCCCGCCTCCGGTTGCGTTTGCGGGGCCGCCGCGTCAATCAGCAGATTCGTCCGGAGGCGGGCTTCATCGGGGTCTTACATCTTCGGCATGATGGCGATGTCGCGCACGTTGGAGCCTGCGCCTTCGATCTTGCCGACGAGAACAGCCTTCCCGGTGACCAGGTCGACCTTGTGCAGCGCGCCGTCCGCCATCAGCCAGGCGTCGTTGCCGCCCTTTCCATCCGACGCAATGTCGAACGCGAAGGAGGCGGGCGCCGCGCCCAGCTTGCCGACGGCGCCAAGAACGCCGTCGTTGGGCGGCGCCTGCTTCAGCAGGGCGCCGATGGTGGCGTCGATGTCATACAGCACGGTTTCCTTCGCGCCTTTCATCGAGTTGGTGTACGCGCCGGCGACCACCTTGGGGGTTTCGCCTTTGTGCATGTCGGTCTCGGCGAACTTCAGATCGCCGTCCTTCGTGACCTTGCCGTCGTCAGCGTTGATGCGCAGGTTCAGGCCGCCTGAGCTGATGACCCGCAGGCGGTCCGCGACGGGGTTGAAGTCGACGCTCATCATGGCGTCTGCGGGAAGCATCATGTCGAGCTTGGACTTCTGGGTCGCCTTGCCGGTCTTGGCGTCCAGCGTCCAGATCAGTCCATCGGACGACACTGCGTAGAGCATGCCGTCCGCAGGGCGCACGTCGATGCCCACGACCTTGCCGCTGGCGCCTGTGATCTTCACCGTTCCGGTGACCTTCTTTGCGGCGGCGTCGACCATGGCGAGCGTGTCGTCGCCCACGAGCGCCGCAATGGTCTGCGCCTGAGCGACGCTGGCCAGGGCGGATGTGGCCAGGAGGACGGCGGCGAATGAGATGAGTTTCATGATGAGCTCCGTCGGCCTCGACTTGAGGCGATTGGCGCCGGGCCATGATGACCTGACGGCTGAGTACCCGGCCGCGGGGGCTCTGGATGCAGCCGCGTCGAAATTTAGTTTTCGGCGCATCCAAACGGTCCGGCAGCGTGTAACCTCATACGCGGGGCGCCTGCCCCCATGGGAGATGCGCCTGAGCGACCCGGCGGCACAGCCAATTGACCTCGACCAATCCCTGCGGCTTTGCGCACAGGGCGAGCGTGACGCGCTGCGTCTTATCTACGACCTTGAGGGCGGCCGCATGCTGGGCGTGGCGCTGCGTATCCTGCGTCGCCGGCCTCTCGCCGAAGAGGCGGTGCACGACGCCTTCGTGCAGATCTGGGAGCGCGCCGCCAGCTTCGACCCGCAGCGCGGGGCGGCCCGCTCATGGATTTACGCCATCGTGCGCCATCGCGCCCTCAACATCCTGCGAGGCGAGGTTCGCACGGACCTGACGGCGGATTTCGACGATCTGGCGTTGGCGAGCCCGGATGAAAGCCCGGAAACCGTCGTTGCGATGCTGTCCGAGGCGGGCGCCCTGCGCCGCTGCCTGGATCGGTTGGAGCCCGACAAGCGCCGCCTCATCGTTCTCGCCTATATCCACGGCCTCAGCCATGGCGAACTCGCCGCGCGCCTCGCGATTCCACTGGGGACGATCAAGTCGTGGATTCGCCGGACACTGATTTCGCTGCGGGAGTGCCTCGCATGAGTCCGCACCCGGTTGGCGAGGGCGACCTGGACGTGACGGCCGCCGAGTTTGTCCTCGGCCTGCTGCCCCAGGCAGACCATGCGGCGGCGGAGCGGTTGCTCCAGGAGGACCGTGCGTTTGCGCAGGCGGTCGCTGGCTGGCGCGCGCGGTTCACTGAGCTTGACGACACCGCGCCGGTGCTGCCGCCTGGCAGCGGCCTCTGGAGCCGGATCGCCCGGAACCCTTCGCTTGCTGCGCAGGCCGTCGGCGATCGCCGAGCCGCGCGCCCGCAGCCCTCGGCCCTCTCCATAAAACCCGCATGGCGAGGGCGGTCCTTGCGGGCGATGGCTATGGCGGCCGCTCTGCTGCTCGCGGCCGCGCTGGGGTATTTTGCTCAGGATCGCGCCAGCAAGCCCGTGCTGATCGCCGTCTTGCTGGCGGAAGGGAGCGCGCAGCCCGCCGCCGTGGTGAGCGCCTACCGGGATGGCCGGATAGAGCTGGCGCCGCTTCAGCCCATCGAGGTGCCGCCCGACCGCGCGCTCCAGGTCTGGACCTTGTGGGACCGGGCTGTGGGGCCAAAATCCGTCGGGCTGCTGGACCAGGCCCGCTCGACCCGCCTCACGACCGAAGGCATTCCGGCCACCGGCCCCAAGCAGCTGTTCGAGATCACCCTTGAGCCCCGCAACGGCTCGCCCACCGGCCGTCCGACGGGGCCGATCCTGATGAAAGGGCTCGCCGAAACGGCCCTGTAGCTTGCCGGTCCGCAACCGCGCCGTTGCGGGTTTCTTTCGCCCGCTTCCTAGTCGCAAACGAGCAGAACCGCGCGGGCTCGTTTCGGGACGGCGGGAATGTCGTAAGCTTCGCTGATCATTGGTGTTTTGGCTTCACCTTTCGTCAACCGCCACGCGCCAGACTGTCCGGATGCGGCGCCGCTTTCCTTTTTCGATAGTCTTCTTTCTCGCCACGGGCGTTCTCTTCGTTCTTCAGGCGATTCCGATCGTCGGCATCTTTCTGATGTTTGCGCTGGCGATGTTCTGGTCCGTCGCGCTCGTCAACGCAGGCATGCTCGGGGTCGCCTTTGAAGCGGCCGTGGGCCGCGTGTCGCGATGGTGGCTGGCGCTGCCGGTCGTGTTCTACGGGGGCTACTTGGCGGTGGCGGCGCAGGATCACGCGACGCTGCGGCGGCTTTCCGCGGCGTACGAAGCGGCGAACGCTCGCGTAGCCACAGGTTTTGATCCAGCGAGGGAGGCGCTCGTCTTCGAGAAGGACGGTTCGGGCCCATGGCTGACGCAGAATTACGCGCTGCCCGTCGCCTATTCGGTGAACGACCGCTTCCCAGAAGGATTCCTCTCGCACCGTATGATGGACAGCGCCATTTGCACGCAAGTCCGCGAGGCGCCGGCCCTGGGCGCCGCGTTCGTGCACGCATTCGGCTTCCATGATGGTGACGGAGTGCGAAACAACCGCATCGAAAAGCGCTTCTGCGCGCTATCGATGCCCGAGAGGCCGGAGCTTGCGCTGGTGCGCGTGTCGCGCCAGGAGACTAAAACACGGGCCGCGACCTTACCGATCACCCGGGTCGCAACGACTGTCTCGACGCCGGACGGGCGGCGGTTCGAGTTGCTCGGCGGCGTCGCCGCGCCGCTGAGCTGGATTCCCATGCCGGTCATGGGCTGCGGCCTCAACTCGGGGGCGCCCAGTTGGGATTGCAGCGCAGGGTTTTGGCGTAAAGGGTTCACGCCGATCGTTTCGGGCGCAACGCGGTTTGGCCGCGATGCTGTCGTACTTGCCGGCGCGCTTGGACTGAAGCGTGTCGCCGTCTCGCAGCGCGTCGGGGCGGATCCGGGCCTGGTGCTGCAAAAGATTGCGGCGGTCGAGGAAGCGACGTTGGCTCGCCAACTCGCCAGCGTCGACGCAATGATCGCCGATCCCTTGGCCCGAGTGGTTGATTGGCAGGTTGGCGTTCTAGCCAGCCGTCCCGCAGCACTGCACTCGCGCGCCGACGCCATCATGACCGGCCTTGAGCGAGCTGCGCAGGCGACTGGCGGCAATCGCGCGAAAGCTCGGGAGAGCGGCCGAATCCTCGCCGGCCTTTTGGCCGGTCTGCGGAGAAACGATTTCCTCGACTTCGGGCCTCGCCTTCTCGCCCTCTATGGAAAAGCCGACGACCAGCATTGGCTGTGGGACGCGGATCGACTGTTGCGGCGCCTCGGCGAACTCGGCCCGGGCGCCTTGCCGATCCTGGTCGCTCCGCGCGCCTCCCGTCCCTCGGTCAATGGCGCCGGCGTCGAGGGCCTTTGTCGCGTCGGCGCGGCCGGCCGCGAAGTGGCCGAACCAGCGTTGCTGGCCATGTGGACGAGGCCTGAAAAAAATCTCGACCGCGACCGGCGCGCCGCCCTGTTCGTCGCCATGCGCCGTGTGGGCGTCTCGGCGCCGCCCATAGCTGACGATCAGCGCGAACGGCTCGCCAAGCTTGAAGCGGAGTGGGACGACGTATCGCCCGCCTCCCCGTCGCGGGTGTGCGCTGTATCCGCCGAGCGCCAGGCCCGAGGGGAAGAGAAAATCGCCGGACGCCGTCGCACCAACCTCGACTGAGGCTCCCGCAGCCCTCTCTCGCAAGCGCCTGCCTCAAAGTCCGAGCGTCCGCTCGGCCCAGCGCTGGACTGTCGCTCCTTCCAGCAGGCTTAGCACGGAACGCTCTTGCGCTTGCGTCAGAGCAGCATCGGTTCCGCCGCCGGCAAGCGCCGTTGCGACTATGACGTCGCATCGATCGTTGATCGCGACGGAGAGCACGTCCGCCGCGCGGCCGCCCGAGCCGGTCGCCGCATAGCGACGCATGCGGCCGTTCATCGAACGCACAGAGACGGCTTTTCCCTCCGCAACGGGCTCGCGTCCTCCCAGCAGGTCGGCGTCTCCGATGCGGTCGAGGTGGTCGTCATCGACGATCCCTTTGGCGCAGTCGCAAAAGCCGAGCTTTGCGCGCACGTGCACTTCAATGTCCCCGCCGCAGTGTTGGACCGCGCACCGGAACGCCAGTCCCTCGCCCCATTGATCGCGCGGCATGGACCAGCGGGCCTCGTTCCAGCCTCCTTCAAAAGCCGTGGCGGCCGGGGGCTGTGCGCGCAGGAGGAGGAAGCCGGCGAGAGACACTCCAGCGCTGACGACAAGAACTGCAGAACCCGCCAGAATTCGCGTTTGGCCCATGCCCTGCTCCTGAATGCCCAGGCGGCGCGCTCAGGGCGGCCGCCTACTGCTGCTGCTGAATTGTCAGCGGCCCGTGTACCGGGCCGCCATCGCCAGCACCGGCCTGTCAGACTTGCTATCCGCGGCCTGCTCAAGAAGCTTGCCGTAATAGGCCTTCGCTTTGTCGGCGTCGCCCATCCGCTCAGCGGCTTGCGCCGCGCCCGCATAAGCGTTGAACCGGTTTGGCTCTTTCAGCAGCGTGGCCTCAAAGGCCGCAAGCGCTTCCGCCGGCTTGCCGGCCTCGAGCAGCATGGCCCCATACAGCTCTCGCGCAGGCGCAAGCGGCCCCGGAGTGACGGGAGATTTCTCGGTTTTGTCCTCAGCGTCTGCGGCGGCGCTCATCGCCGCGAGAGCCGCTTCGCGATTCCCGCGCGCGTTCAGGATCCAGGCGGCGGCGATCTGACGCTGGATGTCGACGATCTCCGACCAATACGCATCTTTCGCCTCGCGCAGTTGCGCCTGAAGCTCCGTCAACCTGGCCACGTCCGCATCGGCGGCGTCCGGCGCGCCGGAGCGCGCGGCGCCCAACGCGCGAGCGAAATGCGTGAGGGCGAGCGTGTGCCGAAGCGGCGATTCACGCACTGTCAATTGCGCCGCGCCGCGCCAGTCGCCCCTTTCCACGGCATATCGCGCCGGCCCTGCAGCCAACGCGTACGCGCCGGCGTTTACGCGAACCACGTCGTTCGACGCAGTGTAGGTCGCGATCTGATCGGCCACCGCGGCCTGCGCGTCTGCGTCCTGCGCCAGTTGGAGATAGGCGTAAACCAGATAGTCGGTGCCGTGCATCTGGTCGGCGAACTCCTTGGTGGCTCTCGCGGCGTTTGCGGATGCGAGGTTTGAGGTGATCGATTCTTTCCATCGCCCGACACGAGTGAAGATGTGGGACGGCATATGCTGCGCGTGCGGCGCATCCGGGGCGATCTTGGCGTATCGCAGCGCGGCCGGCAGGCCTTTTTCAGCGATGGCGGGATAGTCGTACAGGTGAATGAGGTAGTGCGGCACGCCGGGGTGGTTGGGTTGCCTGGCGTGAACCCGCTCAACGATGGCCGCTCCCTTCAACTGGTTTGCGTAGGTCTTGTCGTTGGGCGAAGCGGACGTGTTGAGAGTGATAGCGTAAAGGAGCTGCGCCTCGTCATCCTCCGGATACCGCGCCGCAAGCTGCTCCATCGCCGCAAGATACCGCAGGATGCGCGTGCGATGATCGAGCTTGTCATAGTCTTCGTACATCGCAGCCAGCGCTTCGATGTAATCGCGTTCCCGCTGCGTGCTGGCCCCGGTCGAGCGCGCTTTCTGGATGGCCGCAAGGCCGATCGGCAAGTTGGACAGGGGCACAGGCGAATGCGGGTTGTTCAACTGGGCAAGCGCGACGCCCCAATGCGCGATGGCGCACGACGGGTCGGCGTTAAGCGCCTCTTGGAAGATCTCGCTGGCTGCGGAATACCAGAAGGAATGCTGATAGCGCATCGCGCGATCAAACCGGCGTTGCGCGACTTCGTTGCAGGAGGTTTGAAAGTGAACGCTTCCCAGACGCGCTGCGTCGTCCTGGGCGAAGGCTTCGGGCGCGTGCGCTCCGCAGACCGCAGCAAAGAATAGGCCGGACCAGATGCTCAATCGCTTCATGGCGTCCTCCCCGTCCTGCACGAGGCAGGTGCGCGGCGAGCGTCGCGCCGCAGGTTCTCAAGGTCGAATCACGTTTTTGAGATGCTGGCGTCAGCGCGGCCAAGCCCTGCCTTCGTCAACTCAACGGATCGCGCGCTTCGTCGGGCTGCGGCTTGATCCGGCTGCGGCTCGCTGGCGACGCGCAGGCGCTAACGCCTGGCGCGAAGAGACGGCTTAGTCAGCGCGAGCGCCGGTAATGCATGGCGACCGCCCCGTTGCGGAACGGCTTGGCCGAGACCAGCTCCAGCCGTCGCGTGCGGGGGAGCCCGCTCTGGTGGAGGGTTGGGCCGTGGCCGGCGAGTCTGGGCTGGACGACGAACACGTACTCGTCGATCAGATCCAGCCGGTCCAACTCGGTCGCGAGCGTGCCGCTCCCCAGGAGCACGCCGGCGGGGGTCGCGTCCTTGAGCCTCTGCACGCCCGTGCGCAGGTCGCCCGCGATGTGATGGCTGTTGGTCCACGGGAAGGCCTTGCGGGTCGACGACACCACATACTTCGGCTTGGCCTCCAGCTTGACCGCCCACTCGCGCATGGCCGGCGGCGCCTCCTGCTGGCCGCGGGCGACAGCCGGCCAGTAGCTCTCCATCATCTCGTAGGTGACGCGGCCCCACAGCATCGCCCCGCCCTCGTCCATCAGGCGGGTGAAGAAGGCGTGCGTCTCGTCGTCCGCGATCCCCTCCCGGTGATCGACGCAGCCGTCCAGGGTGACGTTGATGCTGAAGGTCAATAGTCCCATGCGGCAAGTCTAAGCCGTCCGCCCGAAAAGACGTAGGGTTCTTGCTCGGGGTTGAGCTCAAATTTGGCTAGGTCGTGCGCAGTTCGCCCGAAAGCGGATGTCCGCGCTCCATGCGAAACGTCGCCTTGTTTACTGCGCCTGCGGCCGCTCCAGCGCATCGCGGACGTCGTGAGGCGTTCACCACATGCACGAAGGCCTAAGCTTGCCAAACGAGCCGTGACTCGACAATCTAAGCTTGGCAAAGATGTCTAAGGGTTGCAGGACCGCGTATTTCCCGTCAAGCAACGGGAAGTGAAAGCTCTAGGAAGATGATCATGGACGGGAAGGTCGCGAAAGGTGGCGAAATGGACAGGATCGCTCTGGCCAGGTTTCGACCGGAGCTTATCGACCGCCGGTCGTTTCTGGTCGGATCCGCCGCCGGCCTCAGCGCGCTCGGGTTAGCTGGCTGCGCGACCACGGACGGCCTAAGCCGCATGGAAGCGGCGGCGCTCTACGGACCCGTCCCGGATAAAAAGTTTCCGATACCGGCAGTGGATATCGACAAGGTTGATCCGAAGTATTATCGCCGGACAGTTCGCTATGACACCAAAGAGGCGCCCGGCACCATCATCGTCGATCCCGCCAACTACTATGTCTACCGCGTGGAAGGCGATGGAAACGCAACGCGCTATGGCGCCAATGTCGGGCGCGATGGGTTCCTGTGGAGCGGCGAGGCTTACGTCGGGCGCAAAGCGGAATGGCCCATCTGGACTCCGCCGAGGGAAATGATCAGGCGCCAGCCGGAGGCGGCCAAATATGCGCGCGGCATGCCAGGAGGTCCGGATAATCCGCTGGGAGCCCGCACTCTCTATCTTTATCAAAAAGGCGCGTACACGCTCTACACGATCTACAGCAGCAGCGCCCCTGAAACGATCGGCACCAACCTGACAAGCGGCTGCACCGGCCTACTCACCCAGGACATGATCGACCTCTATTCACGCACCCCGGTCAAGACGAAGGTGATCGTCCTGCCCGCATAGCTGCGGGTCGGCCCGGCTCCAGGAGAGCGCTCCGGCGGGCTGTGGAAGCTCGGCGATCTCTGGAAGCTTTAGCGACTGCGAAGAGCGGGGAGCATTAGGAGTAGACCTGCCAGCGTTTCGGCTGGTCCACGCAGGGCGGCGCGGCTGCTTACCTCATAGGAGAGGCGAAATCAGCCTGGATGCGGTACGCGGAGAAGGAGTTCGACAAAAGCGCTGGCGGAGGGAATGGACCTGAAATCCAACCTTCTCTGGAGCGGGACCTGACTCAACTCTTGTGTCCAGGACTGAGCGCCCCATAACGGCGGGCAGCGCGGCGGTGCTCATAGGGAGACGCCGATGTCTGCACGAGGCAATTGTTACGTTTGCGATGCGTCGGCCTGGGAAGGAAGCCGCCTGAGTCTTGTGGCGCCCCCAACTGCGGCAGCCCGCGAGGTGCGCGGCCGAGTCTGCGAAAGTCAGAAACCGCCTTGTCACTGGAACCCCCGCTCGTACGCGCCGTTACCCATGCTGCATTGCAGCATTTCGCTTCAGTGGGCAGGTTAACTGCCGTTTCGCCCTCATAGGGGCCTTGCGGCCCGTGAGGAAACATGACGACCATTCGACAACTCATCCAAACGACCCCGGCTACGGCTAACGAGCTCTTTTCCAAGCTGGTCGACACATCAGCGACTGCGGTCAAGACTCGGGAGCGGCTCTTTGGGGAGCTGAAGGCAGAGCTAGAACTGCTCGCCAATCTCGAAGAACAGCATCTCTTTCCAGTGTTACGGAAGCACAAGGATCTGAAGGACCTGGTCCGTGAGGCATTGAACGACAACAAGGCGACGCGCAAGCTCCTGACCGAGCTCGACAACACTCCCCGAGACAGCGATGAATTTGGAGCCCGCGTCGCGGAGCTCCGGAAGGTGTTTCAGCAGCACGTGCGAGACGAGAAAAAGGAGCTCCTCCCAGCAATTCTGGAGGCGTTGACCGATGACGAAGCGGAGAGCGTCGTCCAGAATATCGAAGCAGAGCTTGCCGAAGTAGAGGAGGCGAAGCGCGCTGAGGCCGAGGAGCGCCGGGCGGAGGCCCGCCGGGAGCGCGAGAAGCTGGAAGCCGAGCAGGCCCGCCTCGAAGAGGCTCGCCTTGCCGAGGCCCGGCGAAGACGCGCAACGGCACGTGTCGAGCGGGAGGCAGCTGAGCAAGTTGAAGCGGCGAGCGAGACCCTGGTTGACGCTGCGCGCTCCGGCTCGCGCGCCGCTCAGCGCACGGCAACTGCAGCAGAGGAAGCCCTGCGCAATGGAGTAAGCGCAACGTCAAGCATGCTCAGCGGCGGCGGCCAGCAGGCGCGCGAGGCATTCGAGGCTGTTCATAAGCATAATCAGGAGATTGCCACTCACGCCTCGAACAATCTTCATGTGATGGTGGACGCCGCAAAGTCGTTTACGCGCGATGGGCGAGAGATTTCGGCTTCTTACCTTGCCGCAACCCAGGAGCGGATGGCGACAAATGTAGCCGGCGTCACCGCAATCTTGGCGAGTCGAACTCTCCCGGAGTTTTTCGCAGCCCAGAGTGCTCTGTTCCGCAAGAACGTAGAACTGACGATTGCCAGCCGCACCCGCATTGCGGAGGTGGCCGCCCGATCGGCTACCAAGAAAGAGCGGGCCGCGTAAGCAGCTCAGTCGGCGTGATCCGACATCCACGCCGTATAGGGGGCCTCCTTCGCGCATAAGCCCCCACCTGCTGACCCAGTGGACGGACGTCCACTGGGTCTCAGCCTCCGATGGGGAGAGCGGCATCCGCCGCATCTCTGGGCTGGCAGCTGCTCTGATGAATTGACTGTGCGCTATTCCATTATGCGGATCAGCTGTTTCACGGTTTTTGAAACTTGAGCACAAATTCGTCGTTCCTAATGCCGGACCGGTGCACGACCGCGGTGCGCGGATCCTCCGGATTTCGCAGGAAGTCACCGCTTTGTACCAGCCTAAAACCAGCCGCCTCTACTTCCGCCCGCAATGTGTGCTCGGCGATTCGGTGCAGCGATTTGCCGACGCTAGCGCCATCCTCGGGCTTGGCCGAATGATCCGCGATCACGAAGAGGCCACCCGGCTTGAGTGCATCGAAGATAGCTTTATTC
>JAQGJX010000008.1 GCA_028290405.1 Hyphomicrobiales bacterium | reverse complement strand
ACGCCCAGCAGCGTCAGCGTCATGCCAAGGCGCAGGCCCGTGAAGAGGCTCGGCACCATGTGCGGCAGGACCACGTGGCGGATGGTGTCGAACCGGCTCGCGCCCATGGAGCGCGCGGCCCGGCGGTGCAGCTCCTTCACGTCGCGCATGCCCGCCACCACGTTCATGATGATGGGAAAGACGCCGTGGCTGAAGCCGAAGGCGATCTTCGCCGCCGGCCCCAGGCCGAACATGAGGATGACGAGCGGCAGCAGCGCCACCTGCGGGATGGCGAACAGCAGCAGCACGATCGGCAGGAACGCCACCCGGCTGAAGCCGGTCGAGCCGATCAGCAGGCCGACGACGACGCCCACGACGACCGAGAGCGCATACGCGACGGCGATCTGGATGACGCACAGCCACAGCGCGTCCATGATCTTGGGCTCGGTGACGATCTCCTTGAAGAAAGCGTCCACGATGGCGGTTGGCGGGCGCATGAAGGCGGGGTCCGCCCACACGCGGCCGTAGATTTCGAGCAGCACGACGACCGCGGCCAAAAGCGCGATGCGCAGCCACAGCGGGTTCTTGAGAGCCTGCGAGAACGCCGACGGGGCGGGCTCGCGCGGGGCCGAGGAGGGAAGGGTGACGCTGCTCATGACATCACCGGTCCCTGATGCGGTTTTCGATATTGTAGACGATCATGTTCAGGCTCACCGAGGTGACGATCACGAACAGGATCCACGAATACATGCGCGCGGGCTCCATCAGTTCCGCCATAAGGGCGATGTTGCGGCCCACGCCCGCCACCGAGGATATCGTCTCGCCGCCCAGCACGGAGGCGAAGCAGATGAAGAAGCCGATGCGCATGCCGGTGATGAGGACCGGAAGCGCGCCGGGCATCAGTACGTAGCGGAAGATCTGCCACGAATTGCCCCCCATGGAACGCGCGGCCCGCAGGTAGCGCTCCTCCATGTTCGCGAAGGCCGCGATGGTGTTCAGCGCGATGGGAAAGAACGCGTAGGTGGCGCCGTAAGCCACCTTCGAACCCGTGCCGATGCCGAAGAACAGGATGAACATCGGGAAGAACAGCGTGATCGGGATGGTGAAAAGTCCCGAGACGACGGGCTCGATCACCCTGACGGCGAGCTTGGAGCGGGTGACCAGATAGCCGGCCAGCACGCCTGTCACGAGCGCGATGGCGTAGGCCTTCGCGATGGTGGTGAGCGTGACGAGCACGGCGGCCCAGAACGAATTCGTCTGCACGAGGCGCGTGAGCGCGGCGTACACCTCGCGGGGCGGCGGCAGGAACAGGCGGCTGACGCTGCCCGTCTCGGTCGCCAGATACCAGGCGCCGGCGACGATCGCGAGGAACGCGAACTGCACCGAGCGGCTGGCGAAGCTGGAACGCTCCATGGCTCAGGCTCCCGCAGGCTGCGGGTCGCGCTGGGCGGCGACCGTGGCGCGGATCTCGTCGCGCAGCAGCGCGTAGCACTCGTTGCGCAACTCGCTGAAGCGCGGCTCCAGCATGAAGTCGGGCGAGCGCGGATGCGGCTCGTTTACGTCGATGATGGTCTTGATCTTGCCGGGGCGCGCGGTCATCACCGCGATGCGGTCCGACAGGAACACGGCTTCGGCGAGCGAGTGGGTGACGAACACGATGGTCTTGCCGGTGGCGGCGAGCAGCTGGGAGAGGTCTTCGCCCAGCACCATGCGGGTCTGCTCGTCGAGCGCCGCGAAGGGCTCGTCCATCAGCAGGATGTCGGTGCCCACGCAAATGCCGCGCGCCATGTTCACGCGCTGGCGCATGCCGACCGAAAGCTGCTCGGGATAATGGCGGGCGAAGGAGGCCATGCCGACGGCGCGCAGCGCGGCCATGGCGCGGTCGTCCCACTCGGACTTCGCGATGCCCTGGAACTTCAGCGCGATGTGGAAATTCTCGATCACCGTGTACCAGGGAAAGAGCGTGCTTTCCTGGAACACGAAGGCGATCTTGTCGGGATGGGGCTCCCCGTCCACCAGGCGTCCGTCGACGGTGCACGTGCCCTGCGTGGGCTTGAACAGCCCGCCGACAATGTTGAGCAGGGTGCTCTTGCCGCAGCCCGAGGGGCCCAGCAGGCACACGAACTCGCCCTTCTTGATGTCCAGCGAGACATCGTCCAGCGCGAGGACGGCGTTAGCCTGGTTGGCGTCGCCGAACCGCTGGGTCACGTTGCGGATGGAAATGGCTGTCTCGGTCATCGTGGTGCGCGTATCCCTGGTGCGGGGGCTGCACGCAGCGCAGCCCCGCTTCAATCAATGGACGTCTTAGAACTTCACCGGCGCGAATCCCGGCAGGTAAAGCTCCTTGGCCTCCGGAATGCGGTCGAGGATGCCCAGATCCTTGAGAGACAGGCGGATCACCTCGATGGCTTCGGGGTCGAAGGCGCCGTCGAAGGAGAGCATCTTCATCTCGTAGTCGTAGCTGCGATCGACCACCGACTCGGGCAGCTTCATGGTGGCGGCGATGAATTTCACCGTGTCGGCGCGGTTGTCGCGCATGTAGGCGGCCGTCTTGAACCAGGCGCGCAGGAAGCGGCGCACGAGCTCGGGGTTTTCGGCGATCAGCTTGCGGTGGGCGAAGATCGCGTGGGTGTGAAAGTGCGGCACCGCGTCCCCGAAGGTGGCGAGCAGGCGGCCTTCGCCGTTCTCCACCAGGTTCCACGTCTCCTGGATCGAGTTCACGCTGCCGGCGAGTTCGCCCGACTTCATGGCGGCCAGACGCGTGCGCATCTCGCCCATGGGCGTCACCTCGATGCCTTCCGGTCCCCAGCCCTTGCTGTCGGAGAGCTTGCGGGTGAGCCAGTCGGTGAGGGAGCCGGCGGTGGTGACGCCGACGCGCTTGCCCTTCAGGTCGTCCACGGTCTTGATCGGGCCGTCCTTCATGACGACGAGCGACATGTTGCGCGGCTCGCTCGCCATGGCGGCGACCGCGATGCCCGGAACGCCCTTGGCGGCGTAGCCCATGCCGGGGCCGGAGCCGAAGCCGATATGGATGGCGCCGGCCGCCATGGCCTGCTGCATCTGGCCGTCGCCGCGGAACACCACGACCTCCGCGTCGATGCCTTCGGCGGCGAACATGCCCTTGGCCTTGCCAAGGTCGGCGCCGCTGAAGGGGAAGGAGGATCCGATGGACTTGCCGATGATGAGCTTGTCGGCTGCCAGCGCGGGGCTGGCGTTGAAACTGACGGCGCTGGACAGAGCGGCGGCGGCGGCTGCGCCCAAAAGGGCCTGGCGGCGGTCGATGGTCATGGTTCCCTCCTCGATCGACCGGGCCGCGTTATGGCGGATCGCGGTCGTTTCCCTCGCGGGCGATACCACGCGGTTCCGGCGCGCAAAGCAAGACGTCAAGAGGCTTGGTGAAACATAGCCTACAGGCTATAAAGCGGCATGATAAGTCTCACGGCCCGCCGCCTGCAGGTGTTCGTCTCCATCGTGGAGACGGGCTCGTTCGCGGCTGCGGCGCGCCGGCTTGGCATCGCGCAGCCGTCCGTGAGCGCGCACGTGCAGAGCCTTGAACGCGACACCGGCGCGCGCCTGTTCGAGCGTCAGAGCGGCAAGCAGGCCATTCTGACGGAGGTGGGCCGCAGCTTTCTGGTCCACGCGCGCGAGCTGATCGAGCGCACCGCCAAGCTGGAGGAGGACGTGGCGACCCGCACGGGCGCCAACGCCGCCACCATCTCGTTCGCTTGCCAGCGTTCTCTCGCGCACACCGCGCTGCGCGGCCCGCTGGCGGATTTCGCCAAGCTGCATCGGGACATTCGCCTGTCGGTGCGCATCGCCTTCCAGGAAGAGGTGATGGCGTCCGTACGCATGGGGGCGGCGGACCTTGGCTGCCTGATGTCGAACGAGGAGCCTGTCGGGCTCCCCTCGTTGCTGATCGGGCGGCAGAGCTTCGTGCTGTTCGCCGCGCCCGATCACCCGCTCGTAGGCCGCAAGGGGATCGACCCGGCGGAGCTGGGCCGCCAGGATTTCGTCGGGCCCGTGGCCAGTTCCTTGTTTGGCCAGACGCAGCGCAAGCTGCTGGCCGGCCTGGGGATCGAGCGGGTGAACATGGTCGCGGAGGGCACCGAGTTCTCGGTCGTGCGCGACCTTGTGGCCGCCGGGCTTGGCGTCGGCGCCTCGCTGCGCGCCTCGGTGGCGGCGGACGTGGCGGAGGGGCGGCTGGCGCTGCTGGATATCGACGGCCCGCCGCTGCACCTTGACGTGCGGCTGCTCATCAATCCCCAGCGCCGCTCGGCGCGTCCGGTGCGGGCGTTCATCGACTACCTGCGCGAAACGACCGCCGCCGACGGCCAGGACGGGGTCTGGCCCCGCCCGGCGTGAGGCGAGGAGGATCCCGCGTCCTCCCCGGGGCGTTGTCGGGACGTCCGGCGGGCTCTCGCGAGAGCGCACATGCGGCTTTCTGTATACAACATCGTTATAAAAGTCCGCATCAGGCCAGCTCTTGCGGCTGGTTGGCGCATATTGTATACAGCCCGCATCCAATCAGGAGGAAATCGCCATGGAGACGCAGGCCCCCCGTCCGTTCCCGATGAACGCCTGGTACGCCGCCGCCTGGGATTACGAGGTGAAGCGCGAACTGCTTCCCCGAACCATCTGCAACAAGAAGATCGTGTTCTGGCGCAAGTCCGACGGCTCCGTTTCAGCTCTTGAGGACGCCTGCTGGCACCGCCTGCTGCCGCTCTCGCTGGGCACGCTGAAGGGCGACGAGGTCGTCTGCGGCTACCACGGCCTGGTGTTCGACGGCCATGGCCGCTGCACCCGGATGCCCTCGCAGGAGACCCTGAACCCCTCCGCGTGCGTGCGCTCCTATCCGACGGTCGAGAAGCACCGCTTCGTCTGGGTCTGGCCCGGCGATCCCGCGCTGGCCGACCCCGCGCTCGTGCCCGACCTGCACTGGAACAACGATCCTGAATGGGCGGGCGACGGCAAGCTCATCCACGCCAAGTGCGACTATCGCCTGGTGATCGACAACCTGATGGACCTGACCCACGAGACGTTCGTGCACGGGTCCAGCATCGGCAACGACGCGGTGGCCGAAGCGCCGTTCGTCTCCACCCACGGCGACCGCATGGCGACCATCAGCCGCTGGATGATCGACATCGACGCGCCGCCGTTCTGGCGCGGCCAGCTCGGCAAGCCCGACAACGTGGACCGCTGGCAGATCATCCGCTTCGAGGCGCCCGCCACGGTCGCCATCGACGTCGGCGTCGCCGTCACCGGCACGGGCGCGCCGGAAGGCGACCGCTCGCAGGGCGTCAACGGCTACGTGCTCAACACGGTGACGCCGGAGACGGACACCACGTGCCTCTATTTCTGGGCGTTCGTGCGCAACTACCGCATCCATGACCAGACGCTGACGACCCAGACCCGCGAGGGCGTGTCGAGCATCTTCCGCGAGGACGAGTACGTGCTGGAGCGCCAGCAGCAGGCGATGAACGAGCATCCCGGCCGCGTGTTCTACAACCTCAACATCGACGCCGGCTCCATGTGGGCGCGCCGCCTCATCGACAAGATGGTCGCCGAGGAGACAAAGCCCGCCGCGACCCTGCGCGCGGCGGAATAGTCCATGTCGGGCGAGGGCGAACGCACGCAATCGCAGACCGTCAAGGCGCTGCTGTCCCTGCGCGAGCTGATCCTCTCGGGCGCGCTGGGCGCGGGCGAGCGCATCTCGGAGCTGGCGATGGTGGACCGCCTCGGCGTGTCGCGCACGCCCTTGCGGACGGCGCTGGTCAAACTGGAGCAGGAAGGCCTCATCGAGGAGATTCCCTCGGGGGGCTATGCGGCGCGCGCCTTCGAGGAACGCGACATCTTCGACTCCATCGAGATTCGCGGCACCCTTGAGGGCCTTGCGGCGCGCCTTGCGGCCGAGCGGGGCGCCTCGCCCATGCGTCTCGCGGGCGTGAAGGATTGCGTCAGCGCCATCGACGAGATCATCGGCCGCGGCGCGATGAGCGCCGAGGACTTCGCCGATTACGTGCCGCTGAACGCGCGATTCCACGCCATGTTGCTGGACCTCGCCCAGAGCGAGCCCTTGCGGCGCGAGGTGGAGCGGGCGACGAGTCTGCCGTTCGCCTCCCCGAGCGGCTTCGTGCTGGCGCAGGCCTCGTTGCCTGAAAGCCAGCGCATTCTCGTCATCGCCCAGGAGCATCACCGGGCGGTGATCGACGCCATCCAGAACCGCGAGGGGACGCGGGCCGAAAGCATCATGCGCGAGCATGCGCGCCTCGCCCATCGCAACCTGCAACTCGCGCTGCGCAGCGCGAGCCTCGCCCTTGTGCCGGGAGCGGCCCTGATCCGCCGAGCCGGCGGTTAACGGAGACAACCACATGCGTTTCGCGGTCCATTATCGTCAGGCCCAGGTGGTCGCCGCGCGCGACCTGTCGCCCAGCGTGCGCTCCATCGAGATCATGCCGGACGGTGGCGCCGCCCACTGGTCGCCCGGCTCGCACATCAACCTGCTGCTGCCCATCGGGGACACAGGCGAGGTGCGTTCCTATTCCCTGGTGGGGGAACCCGGCGGGGCCTATCGCATCTGCGTGAAGCGCGACGATCTCGGGCGCGGCGGCTCGCGCTACATGCATTCGCTCAAAGAGGGCGCCCGCGTCACCGTCAGCGATCCGCACAACCTGTTCGAGCTGGATTTCCAGCGCCCCCATTACCTGATGGTGGCGGGCGGCATCGGGATCACGCCGATCAGCAGCATGGCGAAGACGCTGGCCCGGCGCGGCGCCGACGTCACCATGCTGTACGCAGCGCGTACGGCGGACGAGCTGCTGTTTTCCGACGAATTGCGCGAGGCCATGGGCGAGCGCGTGCGCTTCTTCGTTTCGCAGGACGGGGCGCGCATCGACCCCGACGCCGCCGTGAGCGCCCTGCCGCCGGGGGGCGAGCTTTACATCTGCGGGCCCATGGGCCTCGTGGACGCCTTCCGCCGCGCGTGGCGGGCCGCGGGACGCCCGCAACACCTGTTCCGCACGGAGACCTTCGGGTCCGGCGGGGCGTATGCGCCCGAGCCCTTCCTGGTGCGCGCGCCGCATCTCGGAATCGAAGTCGTCGTGCCGGCTGACCGCAGCATGCTGGACGTGCTGGAGGAAGCGGGCGTCGAGGTGATGTTCGACTGCAAGCGCGGCGAATGCGGCCTGTGCGCTGTGGACGTGGTGTCCGCGGAAGGCGCCATCGACCATCGCGACGTGTTCCTGTCGGAGCACGAAAAGCAGTCCAACGCCCGCATGTGCGCGTGCGTCTCCCGCGTCGCCGGCGGTGCGGTCACCATCGACACGGGCTTCACGCCGGATGCGCCGCGATTGACGTGAGGGGGCGGGGCG
>JAQGJX010000005.1 GCA_028290405.1 Hyphomicrobiales bacterium | reverse complement strand
TGGCTGCTCGCGGGGCTGGCGGCGCGCGCGGGCGTAACGGCGGCGCTGGCGGCGCGGGATGGATACGCGGGCGACGCGGCGGCGCTGGACGGCGACTGGCTGCGCCGCACCCATGGGCTGGAGTTCGACGGCGCCATCTTCCGCAGCGACGAGCCGATCCTGCATGAGACGAGCTTCAAGCCCTGGTGCGCCGCCAAGCAGACCACCTCCGCCATCGACGCCTTCCGGCAATTGCTGGCCGAGGGCCTGGACCCGGCGCGCATCGCCAGCCTGCGGGTGGAGACGCCCAACGCCTACCGGGCCATGATTTCCCATCAGCCGCCCGGGCGGCTGGGCCGCATCGTCAACATCGCATGGCAGTTCGGCGTGGCGGCGTATCGCCCGGACGCCCTGCTGGACCTGGAGCGCGAGGACTTCGGCGCGTTAGCGCCCTTCGCAGCGCTGGTGAAAAAGGTGGAGGTCGCCGCCGACCCGACGCTCGATTCATTCTATCCCGCGCGCTGGCCCGCCAAGGTCATCGCCACGCGGGACGACGGCTCCATCGCCGAGCGCCTGGTGACCGATGCGCTGGGCGACCCGGAAATGACGCTGGACGCGGCCGACGTGGCGCGCAAGTTCAAGCGCGTCACGCAGGCGCTGATGAGCGAGGCGCAGCAGCGCGCCTTGCTGGACGGCGTGTTGCGGCCCGAGCGCCTCGACCCCGCGGCGCTTTACGCCATGGTGCGCGAAGCGACCGCCTGAGGGCTCACGCGCCCTTGTAGACCGCCGCGAGCGCCCGCGCGCCCTGCGCGAGCAGCACCGCGTCCGACCCCACGGCGACGAACAGCGCGCCCAGTTCGAGACAGCGGCGCGCCAGCTTCTCGTTGGCCATGAGGATGCCGGGCGCCTTGCCGGCCCTGGCGATGCGCACCATTGCGTCCTCGATTGCGGCGACGACTTCCGGATGCATCGGGTCGCCCAGATGTCCCAGCGCGGCGGCGAGATCCGACGGGCCGATGAACACGCCGTCCACCCCTTCCACCGCCGCGATGGCGTCGAGGTTTTCAAGCCCGCGCCGCGTCTCCACCTGCACCAGCAGGCACACTTCCTCGTTGGCGGTCTTCAGGTAGTCGGTCGCGCGGCCGAACTGCGCGGCGCGCGTCAGCGTCGCCACGCCGCGCACGCCCTCCGGCGGATAGCGCATGGCCTGCACAAGCTGCCGCGTCTGCTCCACGGTCTCGACGATGGGCACCAGCACGGTCTGCGCGCCGATGTCGAGCACCTGCTTGATGAGATGCGTTTCGCCGATGGGCGGGCGCACCACCGGGTGCGCGGTCGACGCCGCGACAGCCTGCAATTGCGCCATGATGAGAGGAATGTCGTTGGGCGCGTGCTCCCCGTCGATGACGAGGAAGTCAAAGCCCGTGCCGGCGACCAGCTCGGCGCTGAGCGGATTGGCCAGCGCGACCCACAGGCCGATCTGCGGCTTGCCGGCGCGCAGCGCGGCTTTGAAAGGATTGGCGGCGGCTCTCATGGAATCCTCGTGTGCTGTTCAGGCGAAATGACAGGAGACGCCGCCCCACGGGCCGTAGTCGGCGTGGAACGTGTCGCCGAAGCGCGCCTCGATGGGGCGGATGAACGAGCCCGCGAGCACCACCTGGCCCGCCTCCAGCCGCCCGCCGTGCTCGGCGAGACGGTTGGCGAGCCACGCGACCCCGGTGGCCGGATGGTTGAGAACGCCCGCCGCAAGGCCGGTTTCCTCGATCACCCCGTTGCGCATCACGATGGCGCCGACCCAGCGCATGTCCGTGTCCATGGGGCGGAACGGCCTGCCGCCCAGCACGATTCCCGCGTTGGCGGCGTTGTCGGCGATCGTGTCGAAAACCGTGCGCGTCTTGTGCGTCTGCGGATCGACGCGAAGGATGCGCGTATCGAGGATTTCGAGCGCAGGCGTGCAGAAGTCCGTCGCGTTGATGACGTCGAACAGCGTGCAATTGGGCCCCGAGAGCGGTTTCTTGAGCACGAACGCCAGCTCCGCCTCGATGCGCGTGGCGATGAAGCGGTGCGTCGGCACGTCGCCTCCGTCGGCGAAGAACATGTCGTCGAACAGCACGCCGGAATCCGGCATGTCGATCTCCAGCGCGTTCTGCATGGCGCGGGAGGTGAGCCCGATCTTGTGGCCGCGGATCGTGGCGCCGGCGGCCACCTTCATGTCCACCCAGGCTTTCTGGATCGCGTAGGCGTCCGCCATGTCCATCGCGGGATGCTCCAGCGACAGCATGCGGATCTGCTTGCGCTCGCGCTCGGCTTCGTCGAGCCGCGCAGCTGCGCGCGTGACGGCGTCGGGAGCCATCGTCATGCGCTCGCCTCGTCTTCGACGCCGTTGCGCAGGACGCCGACGCCTTCGGCCTCCACCTCCACCACGTCGCCGGGCTTCAGCCAGATCGGCGGATCGAAGCGCGCGCCTGCGCCCGTCGGCGTTCCCGTGACGATGATGTCGCCCGGCAGCAGCGTCGCGAAGCTCGACACGTAAGAGATCAGGAAGCGGAAATCGAAGATCATCCGCGACGTGCGGTCGTCCTGCCGCAGTTCCCCGTTGACCCGCGTGGTGAGCCGCACGTCCGCAATCTGCGCCTCGTCCGCATACGGAACCAGCCATGGGCCGATCGAGCCGGAGCGGTCGAAATTCTTGCCTTGCGTCACGTTGAACCGCGAGTGCCGCAGCCAGTCGCGGATCGTGCCCTCGTTGCACAGGGTCACGGCGCCGATATGCGACAGCGCGTCCGCCTGCGCGATGTGGCGCCCGGCCTTGCCGACCACGAGCGTCAGCTCGCCCTCATAGTCCAGCTGCTCGGACACGTGCGGGCGCACGAAGTTCTCGCCATGGCCGACGAACGAGGTGGGAAAGCGCAGGAAGATGGACGGGTACGCGGCGGGCTTCTGGCCGTCCTTGTACTCCTCGTTGCGGTCCGGATAGTTGACGCCGATGCAGATGATTTTCTGCGGCGCCTCCAGCGGCATAAGATATCGCAGGTCCTCCAGCGGAGCGTCCGCCGGCAGGCCCGCGCCGGTGTCAGCGAGGCTGCGCAGCGCCTGCGCGGCGACCGCTTCCTGCAGCGAGCCGAACGCGCCGCTGCGCGCCCCGAGGTCCACGAACCCGTCCTCGCGCACCAGCCCCCAGGTCTCGCGTCCCCTGTTGGTTACTCTCGCCAGCCGGCCATATTCGGAATGCGCGCTCATAATCCAGACTTCCTCAATGGGCGATGATGACGTTTGCCACGAAGGCGGGTTCGCGCAAATTGGCGCCGTCGAACGTGGAGCCTTCCTCGAACCAGGAGCGCGGCGCGGGCGCGCCCCACAATGTCTGGCGCTGCGGATCGCGCAGCGACCAGCGCAGCGGAGGATGATCGGGATCCACCGTCAGGTAGTCGCTCGCGTAGATCTCGAGCCGATGCCCGTCCGGGTCGCGCACATAGAGGAAGAAGGCGTTGGAAATGCCGTGCCGCCCGGGCCCGCGCTCCAGCGCGTCGAGATAGCCCGTCGTGGCCATGACGTCGCACAGGTGAATGATGTTCATGGGCGAGGACACCCAATAGGCGAAGTGGTGCAGGCGCGGCCCGGCGCCGTTCGTGAAGGCCAGATCGTGCACGCCGCCCTTGCGGTGCATCCACGCGGCCGCGATGCGCCCGCCGTCCTCCGGTTCCTCCTCGCTGTATTCCGTCAGCCGGAAACCGAGGCCCGCATAGAAGTCGATGGACGATTGCAGTTCCGGGGCGAACACGTTGAAATGGTCGAACCGCTGCGGCTGCACGCCGCGATAGAGGCCATATTTCTGCAACAGCCGCTCGCGGCGCTCCATCTGGAAGTAGAATTCCAGCCGGTAGCCATAAGGGTCCACCGCGTGCAGCGTGCGGCCCTGATGGGGCGCCTCCACGAAATCATGCGCCAGCCCGCGCGCCGCGAACCACGCGGCGGCCTTGTCGAGGTCGGCCTCGGAGGCCAGCTTGAAGCCCATGCGAAGGCAGGTCGCGCGCTCGGCCTGCACAAGCACCAGCGAATGATGCTGCTGCTCCTCCATGCCGCGCAGCCACACGCACGCTTCGTTCGCGTCCTCGACGTGCAGCCCTATGGCGCCTTCGTAGAAAGCGCGGCTGGCCGCCAGGTCGGTCACGCCCAGCACCACATGGCTGCATCGCACGATGTTGAAGGGCGGATCGAAGGCGGAGACCGGCACAGGCATGCGTCTACTCCCTCCTGCGGGCGCGCACGCCCCTGCGGCGCCCTTTGTAGCGCTTCCGCCTGACCCTGCGCAACGCGCCTTACTCGGCGAGCCCGCCAAGCGCGGGGTCGAGGAGGATCGAGCGCACGTCGGGCGCCTTGGTGAACACGGCCCCGTCCTCCGCCATGTCCGACAGCACCGTCCTCATGCCCTCCACGTCGACCGCGCCCGTCTTGGAATACAGCGCCGCGTCGATGAAATAGCGCTTGTAGATCGTCGCGCACACGCTGGCGTCGCGCTTGGTGTACTTGGACAGAATGGCTTCGCATTCCTTCTGGTTGTTGCGGTCCCACATCCAGGCGTGCGCCTTCTGGATGGCGCCCGCAACGCGCTTGCCGTTGTCAGATTTGGCCGCCCAGTCCTTGTTGACCACGTAGACCACCGTGGGATAGCTGCGCAGGCCCGCATAGGTGGCGAGCGCCGGAAGACCCTCGCGCACGGCGACTTCTGCGCTGGGCTCGAACAGCACCGCGGCCCCGACGGCGTTGCGCAGCAGCGCCGCCACCTTGGCGGGCGAGACGCCCGAAACGATGTAGTTATAGGCGTCGCGCTTCACGCCCTTGTCGTCCAGCAGGCGCGACGTCGCCCAGGCCTCGCTGCCGCGCAACGACGACAACCCTATCGTCTTGCCCTTCAGGTCCTCAAGCTTCGTGACCTCCTTGGAGCCCACCAGCACCCAATCATTGTAGTTGGTCGGCGAAGAGAGCGTCGCAAGCTGCGTGGCGCCGCGCGAAAAGGCGGCGATGAACGTATCGGGCTGCGAGGTCGCCACATGGTAGCCGCCGGTGATCGCCATCTGCATGCTCTGCGGCGAGGACTGGATGGCCTGCAGGTCGGACGTAAAGCCCGCGTCCCGGTAGAAGCCTTTCTCATGCGCCACGCACTGCACCCAGTGCACCGCATTGGCGGGCACCGCGCCGATGACCAGCGGATCGGCCGCGCGCGCCACGTTCGGCGAAAAGACCAGCGCCCCGGCGCCCGCTGCGAATTCCCTGCGTGTGACCTTCATGGCTTCCTCCGCTCGGCGCGCCCGCTGCGGGGCATCGCGTCTTATAGAACTGCCTATTCGGAAAGAATGTCCTGGATCCGGGCGCGCATGGCGTCCTGTTCGTCGCGGCTGGGGTTCAGCGGCATGCGCTCGTCCAGCGCGATCTTCGCGGGGCGGCGCAGCACGATGATGCGCCGCCCGATTTGCAACGCCTCATGGATCGAGTGGGTGATGAACACAGCCGTCTTGCCGTTCTCCCGCACAAGCTCCGAGAACTCCGCCCGCAATCGGTTGCCGGTCATCTCGTCCAGCGCCGAAAAAGGCTCGTCGCAGAGCAGGATTCCCGCGTCCGTCGCGAACGCGCGCGCAATGGAGACGCGCTGGCGCATGCCGCCCGAGAGCGCATGGGGATAATCGTTCTCATGCCCCGCCAGGCCCAGCTTTGAAAGCCAGCCCTGCGCGATCTCCCGGCGCTCCTCCGGCGGGCGGTCCAGCATTTCGAGGCCAAGCTCGACGTTCTGGATCGCGGTTCGCCACGGCAGCAGCCGATCGTTCTGGAATACGATGGCCATCTTGCCCCGGAACCAGTCGAATTCAGCGAACGGGTTTCGGCCCTTCACTTCCACCCGCCCCGTGGACGGCTCCTGCAGGCCCGCGATCATGTTGAACATGGTGGACTTGCCGCAGCCGGTGCGGCCCAGCACAGCCACCATTTCGCCGGCGTGAATGTCCAGAGTGAGGTCGTCCACGGCGCGAAACACGCCCTTGCCTTCGCCCTCCCGGCCGAACGTCTTGGAGACCTTGTCGAAGTGAATCTCCACCACGCCGGACTGCGCGAGCGCCGCTTCCATCACGCTCATATGGCGCGCTCCGATTGCGCCCGGTACTTGAACGCCCAGGTCTCGATGAGGCTGATGATCTTTTGCGTGATCAGCACGAAGAAGACGAGTTGCAGCGTCCACGCCAGCGCGCCGGCCATGTCGAAAAGCTGCTGCTGCTGAAGCAGTTCATAGCCCACGCCTCCGGTCGCCCCCACCAGCTCGGCCACCACGACCACGCGCGAGGCGTTGCCGAGGTTGACGCGCCACGACGTCAGGATGTCGGGCAGGATCGCGGGCAGCACCATGGTGCGGAACATCTTCCAGCGCGTCGGCCGGAACGACAGCACCATTTCGAGCAGGTCGCGGGACATGCCGCGCAACGCGCCAAGGATCTGGAACGCGAACGCCGGCAGCGTCGTCACCACCATGATGAACAGGATGCGCGGCTCCACGCCCTTGAACCAGATGATGGCGAACACCACCCACGAAAGCGCCGGAATGCCCTGGAAGAAGTTGAGCGTCGGCCCGAGAAACTTGTCGGCGACGGTCGAACGCTCCATCAGGAACGCCAGCCCGACGCCGATCACGAACGCCCCCACCATGCCGGCCATGATGCGGCCCGCCGTGGCCAGCGCGCTGGAGAATTGCGACCAGTCCGCGAAGATGTCGAGCGTGCGCCAGAACACGTCGACGAGCGAGGGCACGAGATAGCGCGGCAGCCCCAGCGACGCGAGCTGCCACAGGCCCGCCAGCACCACGAAGGGCGCAAGGGCCGTCGCGACCTGCTTCAGCCCACGCACGGCGGTGGAGTCGCGTTCTGCGATCATGGCTGCTTGGGCCGGTAGATGGTCGCAGGCGTCGGGTCCTTGGGCAGGAAGTTCACCGCGCGGCCGGCCGCGTAGACCTGCTCGATCTCTTTTGCGACTTCGGACGCCCAGCGCATGTTCATGCCGAGCCGGTCCTTTGCGTTGATGAGCTCCACAATGGCCTTGCGCGAGTCCGCCGTGCCCTTGGGGTCCATCAGCCGCGCGGCTTCTTCCGGGTTCGCCCGCACCCAATCGGCCGCTTCCTTGTAGGTGTCGTAGAGGCGCTGGATCAGCTTGGGATTCTTGTCGATCCAGTCCTGGTGCGCCGCGACCCCGAGGTATGGAATGTTGTCGCTGCCCGAGAAGGCTTTCCAGCTCTTCTGGATGCCAAGGTCCAGCGTGCGGATGTCGCCCTTGCGGGCGATGAGCCCCGTCCAGGCTGGCTCCCACAATTGCACGGCGGCGGCGCGGTCGGCGAGCGCATAGCCGATGAGGCCCGGCGTCGCCGTGTTGATGACCGCGATCTTGGAGGTGTCGACGCCAAGCTGGCGGGCGAACCAGTCGAACATAATGAAGTTCGTGGTGCCGCGCGCGGCCGCCATGTCCTTGCCTTCGAGGTCCTTGAGCGTCTTCACCTCAGGGCGCGAGGTGACGACCGCGCCCCAGAAATCGAAGAGGTTGAAGAGATACGAGACCTTCACGCCGCGCACGTCCGCAAGGCCCACGGTGAGCACCGCGGCGCTGCCGCCCACCTGGAACTCGCCGGAATTGAACTGCGCCGTATAGGCGTCCGGCGTGCGCTCCTGAAAGTCGATGTCAAGATCGCGCTTCTGGTCGAGCTTCTGCGCCTTGATGATCGGCGGCAGGAAGGCCCCCAGGGAGGGCCATCCGAAGATGACGATGGACACCTTGTCGGCCGCATGCGCGGCTGAGCCGCCGAGCAGGCCCGCTGCGCAGACCAGCGCGAGCGCCAGGCGTTTCATCACTGCCATGTTCCCCTCCCTGTTGTGCGTCGACCTCGTGAGCCGAGGCTTCTAGCCGTCTTCGCCGGGCCTGAATTTCGTTTCAGGAACCAGCCCCTTGCGTTGCTGCTGCAGCGAGATGCGCCCGTTCTCGAGATAGTCGCCCGCAGCGGCCCGCGCCGCCGCATCGTCCCATTGCGGCAGCCAATCGCCAAGCGAATATCCGTACCACGGCGGCTGCGGACGCAGCGGCGGCAGGCCGATCTCGTCCCAGATGGCGCGCGCGCGCTCCATGTACTCGCGCTTGGGCAGCGCGAGCGGCGGCATGTCGGACTTCATCGTCGCGTCCATCAGGAGGGTGGAATCCTCCTCTCCGCCATGCTCGCGCTTGGGGCCGTGCCCCTGCCCGCGATGCGGCACGATCTGCACGTCTTCCTTCGGGTTGGAGCGGTAGGCCAGCGCCCAGAACAGCGCGTCCGCGTTGTCGGGGTCGATGTCCTCGTTCACCGCGATGCAGATCTTGCCGCAATCGCCCTTGAAGAAAGCCGCGCCGTAGAGCGCGCGCCACACTTCCGTGCGCGGCATGGACTTGTCCACCACCACCACGGTCATGCGCAGCAGGCCCGTCAGCGGCTCATGCAGCGACACGCGCTTCACGCCCTTGATGCTCAGCGTGTCGCGCAGATGGGCGAGGAACAGCGGCTCATAGGCGACGCGCTTGATGACGCTGGATTCGCTGGGCGCCACCTGGCTGATGTAGGACGGAATGACGGCCTTGGCGCGGTGGGTGATCGCCGTCACGCGCATCGGCATGTTGAACTCTTCAAGCGCCACGTGGCCGTGGCTTTCTCCAAAGGGCGCCTCGGGCTCCACGTATTGCGTGTCGATGAAGCCCTCGATGACGATTTCCGCCTCGGCGGGAACCAGAAGATCGACGGTCTTGGCCCTGGTCACGTTGATCGGCCCGCCCGCCAGCCCGCCCGCGACGGAGAGTTCGTCCACGTTGATGGGCAGTTTCTGCGGGCCCATGAAGGCCACGTAGGGCGGGCAGCCGAGCACGATCGCGCAGGGCATTTCCGTGTCGCCGCGCTTCTGGTGCTCCTGGTAATGACGATAGCCGCCCGCGCCGCCCACGCGCGTGGCCATGCGCACCACGAGGCGGTCGCTGGCCTTCAGGGCCGCGCGGTACGTGCCCATGTTCTGCACGCCGGTCACGGGATCGCGCGTCACGACGTTGGTCGCCGTCAGCGTGGGGGCGCTGTCGAAGCCCGGCGTGGAGACCGGTATCGGCAACGCGTCGAGCCCCTTGCCGGGGCCGATGAGGTCGCGGCCCGTCACCACCACGTCATGGCACGCCGCGTTTTCCACGAGGCGCGGCGCGATGGGGTTGGCGATGGCCTTGTCCCACTTCTTCTGGATGTCCTCGACGCTGGCGTCCATGCCGGCGCTGTAGATCTCGCGGTTGGCGGCCAGCGCCCCGACCACGACGGGCATGTCGTACTTGCGGCCATGCCCGTCGACGATGTTCGTGAAGAGGAAGGCCTTGCGGTCCTTCTCTTCCATGCCGCCGACGAATTGCCAGCGCACGAGCGGGTGAAGCTCGGAATCCTTGTCGACCTGCCGGTCGATGACGTGCAGAAGGCCGCGGCGCTTCAACTCGTCCAGGTGTTCGTGCAGGTCGCGATACGCGCGCTTCTCGTCGCTCATGGCCGTTCCTTCCCTTGTGGCTAGACGCCGAACAGCTTGCGCGCGAGGCCGCCGTTCATGGACGCGGCTTCGGCGGCCGAGAACCCGGCCTGCTCCACGACGTTCATGGGGGCGAGGTCGCCGATGGGGAACGGCATGTCGGAGCCCATCATGATGCGCTCCGCGCCCACGGTGTCGGCCAGGAAGCGCAGCACCTTGGGATCGTGCACGATGGTGTCGTAGTACATCGCCGCCAGGCTCGCGTCGGGATCGCCGAGCTTCTTGTCGAGCGAGTAGTTGCGGCGCAGGCGCCCGACCACGAACGGCAGCGCGGCGCCTCCGATGCCCACGATCACCTTCGCGTTGCGATAGCGCAGGATGTGGCCCGAATAGATGATGCGGCTCACGGCGATCAGCGTGTCGGTGATGCGCCCGACGGCGTTCGCCATGCCGTAGTCATGCACGCGGTTGTCGCCGCTCTCGAACACCGGATGGATGAAGAGCGCCGAGCCAAGCTCGTCGGCCGCCCGCCAGAACGGCTCAAGCGAGGGATCGTCCAGCACCCCCCCGACGCCCTTGGGCTGCGTGCCGATCATCGCGCCCTTGAAGCCCTGCGCATGGGCCTCGCGCAACACTTCCGCGGCGCGCTCGCCGTCCTGCAACGGCACTGTCGCCAGCGGCACGAAGCGCGGCTGCGCCTTGGCGGCGGCCATCAGGTGCTCGTTGGTCATACGCGCCCAGCGCACGCCCTGCTCGGCAGGCAGGTCATAGCCGAACATGTCGAGCCAGCCGCCGCACACCTGCGCGTCGATCTTCTGCTCGTCCATCCACTTCAGGCGCGCGGCGACGTCGCTGAGCGGCTTGGCGACCGGGCGCGTCGCCTTGTTGCCGGAGAAGGACAGGCCGAAGGCGTCGCCCTCGGGAACGAGCGTGAGCGCCGGAAAGGAAGCGGCCTTCGCCTTGATCTCTTCGAGCAGGGAGGGCGGCACAAGGTGGGCGTGGCAATCGATGATCATAGGGTTCGATCCTGCTTGGGTGAGGCGGCGGCGACGGCGTCGCTGATCTTGGTGAGACGGATGGGGAGCTTTTCGAAGCGCAGGCCCAGCGGCGCAACGGCGTCGTTGATGGCGCCCGAGACGGCGGCGGGCGCGCCCAGATAGCCCGATTCCCCCGAGCCCTTCTGGCCCAGCACCGTGAGGGGCGAGGGCGTGCAATGATGCACGATCTCCACATGGGGCATTTCGTGCGACGAGGGCAGCAGGTAGTCCATGAAGGTCTGGGACATCATCTGCCCATCCTCGCCATAGACGAATTCCTCCATCAGCGCCGCGCCGATCCCGTGCGCGATGCCGCCCAGCGTCATGCCCTTCACGATGTGCGGGTTGATGACCACGCCGCAATCGTGCCCGATGACGTAACGCCTGAACTCGACCTTCCCCAGAATGGGGTCGATGGCCACAAGCGTCATGTGGAACTCGAACGAGTGGCACGGATACATCTGGATGCGCCCGTCCACCGGCAGTTCGCTGGCGTTGGGCACCTGGTAGATGTGCGTCGCCTCGAGCCCGGGCTGCATGCCGTCCGGCAACAGGTGATGGTTGCGGTGCGCGACGCCCACCAGATCGGCCCAGGCGAGCGTGCGCCCGGTGGCGCGCTCGATGACCGAGCCGGACGCGTAATCCACCGCCTCGTCCGCGCAGCCGAACTGGTGCGCCGCGATGGCCTTGCACTTGTCGATGAGCTTGCCGGCGGCCAGATGCGCCGCGCCGCCCATCATGATCGCCATGCGGCTGCCGACCGGCGAATTGCCCGGCAGGCTGGCGAGCGAGTCCGGCCGCACGACGCGGATCTTGTCGGGATCGAGCCCCAGCGCTTCGCCCACCACGGTCGAGGCCAGCGTCTCGTGCCCCTGCCCGGAGGACGTCGTGTGGATCATCACGCTCACGGTTCCCAGCGCATCGACGTTGATGCGCACGGATTCCATCCACGTGGTGGTGTTGTTCTTCTCGTTCAGCAGCGGCTCGAAGGAGGAATTGCCGCCCGACGGCTCAAGGCAGGCGGCGACCCCGATGCCCGCGAGCATGCCGGTGGCGCGCAACCGGTCGCGCTCCGCCAGCAGCGCGGGCCATTCCACGTGCGCCAGCACCTTGTCCATCACGGTGTGGTAGTCGCCGCTGTCGTAGCGGGTGCCGCTGGGGATGAGGTAGGGAAACTCGTCCGCGCCGATGAAGTTGCGGCGGCGCACTTCCAGCCGGTCGATCCCCACATGGGCCGCCACGCGGTCCATCATCGACTCGATGGCGTAGTTCGTCGGCGCCTGGCCAAAGCCCCGCACGGCCTCCTGCGCCGCCTTGTTGCTGGTGACCGACACCGCCTGATAGCGCACGCTCTTGATGCGGTAGGGCCCCACGATGGCCCCGATGGGCTTGCCGAGCTGGAACGGCGCGCGGCCAGCGTATGCGCCCGCATTGTCGAGCGCGCGCATCTTCATGGAATTGACGACGCCGTCGCTGTTGAACGCGACCTCGACGTCGAAGATGCGGTCCGGCCCATGGGCGTCGCCCGAGCGCATGTTCTCCAGCCGGTCTTCGATCAGCCGCACGGGGCGGTTGAGCAGGCGCGAGAGATGGCCGACGAGCACGGTGTGCTTGATGCCGCGCTTGACGCCATAGCTGCCGCCCACGTCCACGTCGTAATGCACCCGCACGCCATTGCCCGGCAGGCGCAGCGCGCGGGCGATCTGGTCGGCGTATTTCGGCATCTGGATCGACGCCCACACGTCCAGGGTGTCGCTCCACGGATCCCATGAGGCGACCACCCCGAACGTCTCGATGGGCACGGTGGAGTTGCGGCCCCACGTCACCCGCAGCGCGAGCTTGTGGTCGCTCTGCGCAAAGTGCTCCTCCACTTCGCCCCACACGAAGGTGCGGTCCAGCAGTACGTTCGAGCCGTGCTTCTCATGCACCGGCGTGCTTTGCGGCGTGTAGGCTTCCTCGGCGTCGATCACGAAGGGCAGCGGCTCGTAGGCGACTTCGACCAGTTCCGCCGCGTCTTCCGCGATGGCGCGCGTATCGGCCACCACCGCCGCGACCCATTCGCCCGCATAGCGCGCCTGCCCCACCGCCATGGGATAGCGCTGCACATGGGGCGTATCGAGCCCGTTCATCAGCGGCTCGACGGCGGCCGCGAGCTGCTCGCCGGTGAGCACGAGACGCACGCCCGGCAGGGCCAGCGCGGCCTGCGACTCGATGGACAGGATTCGCGCCGCCGGATGCGGCGAATGCACCAGCGCCACATGCAGCATGCCGGGACGTTCGATGTCGGCCACGTAGCGCCCGCGGCCCGCCACGAAGCGCCTGTCCTCGCGCACGCGCCGGTCGCGCGAGACGAAGCGGAATTCGCCGGGGGCGCTCATGGCGCGCCCTCCACGCCGGCGTTCGACACAGCCAGCCGCCGCGCCGCAACCTCGATGGCCTCGATGATCTGGCCATAGCCGGTGCAACGGCAGATGTTGCCCGAGATGGCCTCCACGATCTCCTCGCGGGTCGGCGAGGCGTTGCGCGCCAGCAGCGCGTGCGCGGTCAGCACCATGGCGGGCGTGCAATAGCCGCACTGCATGCCGTGGGTTTCGCAGAACGCGTCCTGCACGATTCCAAGTTCCCCCGGCGCGGGCGCAAGACCCTCGACGGTCGTGATGCGATAGCCGTCCGCCTGCACGGCGAACATCAGGCAGGCGCGCGCGGGCTCGCCGTCCAGCAGGATGGTGCAGGCGCCGCAGACGCCGTGCTCGCAGCCCGCATGGGCGCCGGTGAGCTTCATCTCGTCGCGCAGGCAATCGAGCAACGTGGTTCGCGGCTCCACGTCCGCCGTGCGCGTGGCCCCGTTGACGTTGAGTTCGACCGTGACGGGGGCGCTCATGGACGCGACCCCGGGGCGCTGTCGCGCGCGTCGCGCAACGCGCGGGCGCCAAGCTCCTTCGCCACGCGGCGGCGATACTCGGGCGAGGCGTAGCTGTCTGTCATGATCTCCAGAGCCGCGACGGCTTCCTCAAGCGCCTCGGCGATCTCGGCGTCGGTCATGCGCCGGCCTGCGAGTTTCAGCGCCACGCTTTCAAGCCGCGTCGGCACGGCGGCGGCGCCCCCAAGGCCCAGCGTGCAGGCGATGCACACGCCGTCCTCGTCGAAGCTCGCCTGCGCGGCGGCGGACACATAGGCGAAGTCGCTGCGGCGCGCGCTGATCTCGTGAAAGCCCACGCCCACCGGCGTGCTCCACACCGGAAAGCGCACGGCTGTCAGCACGGCGTCGGCGGGCAGCGCGGTCATCATGGGGCCGGCGAAGAAGTCCTGCGCGGCTATGTGGCCCGGGCCGTCGCACGTCATGAAGTCGACGGCGCCGCCCAGCGTGGCGAGCACGAGGGGAATTTCCGCCGCCGGATCGGCGTTGGCGACGGAGCCCCCGATGGTGCCGCGGCTGCGGGTGGGCTGATGGCCCACCCAGGGCAGCGCCTTGGCGAGCAGCGGCAGGCGCGCGGCGACCAGCGGGCTGCGCTCGGCCTCCGCCTGGCGCACGGCGGCGCCGAAAACCAGCGCGTCGCCGGCGTCCGCGACGCCCGCCAGTTCCGGCAGGCGGGCGATGTCGACCAACTGGCTGGGCCGCGCGAGGCGCATCGCCATCATGGGCGCCAGCGTCTGGCCTCCGGCGATCAGCCGCGCGTCTTCGTCGGCGCGCAGGATGGCGCAGGCCTCTGCGAGCGTGGAGGGACGGACATAGGAGAATGCGGCGGCTTTCATGAGCCGCTCGACGAGCAGGACTTTGCGCCGGACGCGGCCACGAACAGGCTGCACAACCTCACAGGACGTCCTTCCACTTCGCGCCCCGCTTGTGGGGACTTCGACGTTCCGCAACTAGGCGGGCGGGCCGGGGAAGTCAATCGCCCACGGTTGCGGCGAGACGCGGCCGGGGGCGCGTCAGCCGCTCGAAGCGCCAGACGAGGAGCAGCGAGAACAGCCCCAGCCCCAGCGTGAGGCCGATCCACACCCCGGGCGCGCCCAGTCCCGCCGGAAAACCGAATCCGTAGGAGGCGATGAAGCCCAACCCCCAGAAGCTCACCGCGGCGAAAACCAGCGGCGTGCGGGTGTCGCCAAGCCCCCGCAGGGCGCCGGCGGCGACCGTCTGCACCCCGTCGAAAATGAAGAAGCTCGTTCCGACCAGCAAGAGCAGGGACGCGAGCGCCAGCGTCTCGGGCGCGGTGGCGCCCGCCAGGAAGGCGTGCGGAATAAGGTCCCGGAAGGCGACCACCGCCAGCGTCATGGCGCTCATGAAGATCACCGACAGCCCCAGCGCCACGAACCCGGACAGGCGCGCGGCGGCCGCGTCTCCCCGGCCGAACGCGTGCCCCACCCGCACGGTGGCGGCCATGGAGATGCCGAAGGGCGCCATGAACAGGATGGCGGCGGTTTGCAACGCGACCTGATGGGCGGCGAGTTCGCGCACGCCGATATGCCCCATCAGAAGGCCCGTCACGGCGAACAGCCCGTATTCGAGCAGGAACGAGGCGGAGATCGGGGCGCCGATGACCAGCATCGCGCGCATCAGCGTCCAGTCCCACCGCCAGAACCCGCGCAGCGGCCGATAGGCCCTGAAGGGCTCCTGCACATACGCGACCCACAGGGCGACGGCGCACATGCCGGCGCTGACGATGGTGGTGGCCAGCCCCGCGCCCAGCAGGTCGAGCGACGGCAGCCCGAAGGCGCCATGAATGAGGCCGTAGCACAGCAGCGCGTTGAGCGGCACGGCGCCGAGCATGATCCAGAGCGCGGGCTGCGGCCGGTTCACCGCGCCCATGAAGCCCCGGATGGCGATGAAGGCCCACCCGGGCGCAAGGCTCCACGCCAGCCCCTCGAGGTAGCGCGCCGCCAGCGTCGCCGCCTGCGGCTCCTGCCCCAGCGCGACCAACAGGTCGCGGCCCCAGAGCTGCGCCAGCGACAACGGCGCGCCGACGATGGCGGCGATCCACAGGCCGACGCGCAGCGCGGCCCGCACGCCCTCCCGGTCCCCCGCCCCGTAGGCCTGCGAGGCCAGCGGGGCCACGGCCGAAACAAGGCCCATCCCGAGCACGAACGCGGCGAACATCACCGTGTGCGCCAGCGCGGCGCCCGCCATCACGCCGTCCCCCAGGCGCCCCAGCATGGCGAGGTCGGTGGTCATCATGGCGATCTGCCCCACCTGCGTCAGCGCCATGGGCCAGGCGAGCGCCAGCGTCTGCGACACCTCGCGGCGCCAGGGGGCTCTCGCCAGGGACAAAGGAGAGGCGGGCGCGGGAGAGCCCTCCAGCGTCTGCAGGCGATCAAGATCCGTCATGCCCGGCACCATACCAAGCAAGTCGCGGCATGGGGATGACAAAAGGAGGCAAACTCAGGCGAAAGGGTCCCACACCACCGCTTCCACGACATCCGGGCGGCTTCGGATGACCTCCAGCAGCAGGCTGGCGGCGGGATCGGGGTGGTTGCGGCCCTGCTCCCAATTGCGCAGGGTCGCAAGCTCGAGACCAAACCGCACGGCGAACTCCTGCTGCGACATGCCCAACGCGGCGCGTCACCTGCGCGGCGTCGGCCAGTGGCTTGCGCACGGCGGTCGCGGCCACGCCGAGCCGCGAAAGCGTCGCGATCAGCCCGTCGCGCTCGCGCGGGGCCTGTCGTTCTAAGGCTTCCCTGAATGAGGATTGTCCGGACATTCGCCACCGCCAGAAGTTTGTCGCCGATCGCGTTCAATCCACGCCTGCCACGCGCGCCCGCCCTCAGTCCCTGCACGGGAGCGCCGTGCACAAGCAGGCGTTCGCCCTGGAGCGCCGACGTGACGCGAATCGCGTAGCACACAAGCGAGCGCCATGACGGCGCGGCCCGGCGCGCGCCCCAGCAGGACTTCAGCTTACCCTTCCATCAGGAGGCCCCGGCTCCTCCGCGCGGCAGCCGTTGGCGCACGTCCCCGATCTCCGCCCAGGGATCCGCCTTCAGCCTGCTCAAGCGCTCGGGCACGGTGCGCACCGTGAACCCGGAGGGGTCGAGGCTTGCCGTCACCTCGCTCCAGTCCACCGGCGTCGCCACCGTGGCGCCCTCGCGGGAGCGGGGGGAATACGGCGCGACCGCCGTGGAGGTCGGATCGTTGCGCAGGTAGTCGATGAGAATGCGGCCCTGCCGCTCGGCCTTGGAGATGCGCGTGAGATACCGCTGCGGCGCGCGCTTCGCCAGGCCGTCGCCCACCGCCTTGGCGAAGGCCTTCACGGCCTTCCAGGTTTCGCGCCGTTCGATGGGCGCCACGACGTGCAGCCCCTTCCCGCCGGTGGTCTTGCAAAACGAGCGCAGGCCCAGCGCCTCGAGCTCCGCCCGCACCTCGTGCGCCGCCGCAGCCACTTCGGCGAACGCCAAGCCCTCGCCGGGATCAAGGTCGAGGATGATCCGGTCCGGCCGGTCGGGCCGGTCCACCCGGGCGCCCCACGGGTGGATTTCCAGCACGCCCATCTGCGCCAGGCTGACGAGTTCGCGCGCGCTCGTCAGATAGAGATAAGGACCCGCTTCCTGGAAGCCCGGTATGTCGACCTCGTGCAGCCCGCTCGCGCCGCTGGCGCCCGCGTGCCGCTGGTAGAAGCACTTCTTTTGCCGCCCCGCCGGGCAGCGCACCAACGTGATCGGCCGGTGCGCCGCATGGGGCAGCAGCCAGTCCGCCACGCCCGCGAGGTATTCCGCCAATTCCCGCTTGGTCACGCCCTGCTCGGGATACAGCACCTTGTCCGGATTGCTCAGCCGCACGCCCGCGACCTCCACGACGTCCCGCTCGCGCACGCTCATCAGACCAACTCCGGCAGAAGGGGCGCCGCGCGGGCGGCGGCCAATTGCTCCATGCGGCACTGGCGCGGCGCCTTGTCGGGCCGCCAGCGCACCAGCCCCGCGCCGTGCCGGAAACGGTCGCCCGTGACCTGGTCGAAGCGCACCTCGACGACCAGTTCCGGCTTCAGCGGCTCCCATTGCGCAGAACGCTCGGTGCTCCAGCGGCTGGGGCCGCCGGGAGCGCGGCCCGTAAAGCCCGGGCCGCCGCGCAGGGCCAGCAGTTTCTTCGTCAGCCCAGGCTTGTCGCGGTCCGGGATGCCGGACACGAAGCCCACATGGTTCAGCGCGCCCTGCGCGTCGTAGAGGCCCAGCAGCAGCGATCCCACCCACTCGCCGCTCGCCGCGTAGCGAAAGCCGCCCACCACGCAGTCCGCGGTGCGCAGCCGCTTCACTTTCACCATCGCGCGCTCGCCCGGCGCGTATGGCGCTTCCACGCGCTTGGCCACCACGCCGTCGATGGCCCCGCCGGCTTGCGCCAGCCAGTCCTGCGCCACGTCACGGTCGCGCGTGTAGGAGGACAGCCGCAGCGCGTCGGCCTTCGCGGCGCGCACGAACGCCTCCAGCGCCGCGCGGCGCTTCGACAGCGGCTCGTCCATCAGCGGCCCGGCCTTGGGCGTATGGAGCGCGTCGAACACAACGAGCCGCGCCGGCGTCTCGGCCGCCAGCTTGCGCACGCGGCTCGCCGCCGGATGGAGCCGCATTTGCAGCGCGTCGAACGACAGCGCGCCGCCGGTCGTGATCGTCAGTTCGCCGTCGATCACGAACGGCTCCGGACGGATCGCCGCCAGGGCCTCGACGATTTCCGGGAAATAGCGGCCCAGCGGCTTGCCGGACTTGCCGCGCAGGTCCACCTCCCCGCCTGACCGGTACGCGAGGCAGCGAAAACCGTCCCATTTGGGCTCAAACTGCCAGCCCTCGCCCTCCGGCAGCGCGTCGGCGGACGCGGCCTCCATGGGCTCGGTGTCGAGCGGCAGGGCGAAGGCCGCAGCGGCTTTCGGGGCGGACCGGGCTGGGGACATGGAGCGCTCTCGCAAGGGATTGCACATGGCTAGCGCTGGGAGAACGCGCGCCCCGCGCCCCGGTTCAGCCCGTCGTTACGTTAGCCTTGAGCGGAAGGCTGTGGCAGAATGGCGGCTTAACAAGAGGCTTAGGGATGGGCGTGATTCTTCCAGTCATCATGTGCGGCGGGTCGGGCACCCGGATGTGGCCCCTCTCGCGCGAGAGCCTGCCCAAGCAGTTTCTCCCGCTGCTCGAGGAGCGCTCCACGTTCCAGAGCACGCTCGCCATGCTGGCCCGCCCCGACACGTTCGCCGACCCCCTCGTCATCTCGAACCGCGATTACCGTTTCCTCGTCGCCGAGCAGATGGCGGGGGTCGGCGTCACCGGCCAGATCGTGCTGGAGCCGATGCGCCGGGATTCCGGGCCCGCCGTGGCGGTGGCGGCCGAACTGGCGTTCCGCATGGCGCCGGACACGATCGTCGCCATGCTGGCTGCGGACCATAACGTGCAGGACCGGGACGGATACGTAGCGCTCTGCAAGCAGGCTGCGGCCGCCGCGCGCGAAGGTTACATCGTGACGCTGGGCGTGACGCCCGACCATGCAGCGACGGGCTACGGCTACATCCGGCCCGGCGGCAAGGTCACCGACACGCCGGGCGTGCGCAAGCTCGAGGCCTTCGCCGAAAAGCCGGACGCCGAAACCGCCAGCGCCTACATCGCCGCAGGCTATCTGTGGAACTCCGGCAACTTCTTCTTCCGCGCGGACGTGATGCGCGCGGAGATCGAGGCGTTCGAGCCGGAGATCGCCAGGGCCGCGCGGGACGCCGTCGAAGGCGCGGCGCGCGATCTCGATTTCCTCGTTCTGGAGGCGGACGCTTTCGCGCGCGCCCCCAAGAAATCGATCGATTACGCGGTCATGGAGCGCACGACGCGCGCCGCCGTCATTCCCGCCGACATCGGCTGGTCGGACGTGGGCTCATGGTCGGCGGTGCGCGCTCTCTCCTCGCCCGACGCCAGCGGCAACGTGGTGCATGGCGAGGGCTTCGTGCTGGACGGCGCCAACGTCTATCTGCGGTCCGAGGGCGGGCTGGCCGCCGTCGTGGGCGTCAGCGACGTGGTGGTGGTCAACACCGGCGACGCCGTGCTGGTGGTGGCCGCCTCGCAGGCCGACAAGGTGAAGGACCTCGTGGAGCGGCTGAAGGCCGACGGGCGCCGCGAAGCGCTGGAGCACAGGCGCGTCTACCGCCCGTGGGGCTCTTATCAAAGCATCGACGCAGGCCCCCGCCATCAGGTGAAGCGCATCACCGTGAAGCCCGGCGCGTCGCTCTCGCTGCAGAAGCACCATCATCGGGCCGAACACTGGATCGTGGTGCGCGGCACGGCGGAAGTGGTGCGCGACGACGAGACCCGTCTGGTGCACGAGAACGAGTCGATCTACCTGCCCATCGGCTGCGTCCATCGCCTCGCCAACCCCGGCAAGATCGACCTCGACCTCATCGAGGTGCAGACCGGCAGCTATCTGGGCGAAGACGACATCGTGCGGCTGGAAGACATCTACAACCGCACGTGACGCGCCGGCGGGCGCGATGGACAAGGCGCGCCCGCCCCGATTAGGATGTCGTCAAGACTGTTGAACAGATGGGAGCCGCAGGGCGCAAGCCCGCACAGGCGGACCATCAGGGAGGGAACGATGACCGGATCCGCCATGACCCGTCGCGCCTATCTGGCTGCGGCCGCTCTCTCCCTCGCCGCCTGCGCGTTCGCCCCCTCCGCCTTCGCGCAAAGCTGGCCGACCCAGACCGTGAAATTCGTCGTGCCCTTCGGCCCCGGCACCGCCACCGACATCGGCGCGCGGCTTATCGCCGAGCGGCTCCAGGCCAAGTGGGGCAAGCCCGTGGTGGTGGAGAACCGCGCGGGCGGCGACGGACTCGTGGCCATCAACGCGTTCATCTCCGCCAACGACGACCATGTGCTGCTGTATTCGTCCAGCACGTCCTTCATCGCCCATCCCTACACGCTCGACAAAGTGCCTTACGACCAGGAGCGCGACATCCTGCCGATCGCGCGCGTCAGCGCCGTGGTGGTGGCGCTGGGCGTGCCCGCGTCCTCGCCCCACAAGACCATCGGGGACTTCGCCGCCGCGGCGAAGAAGGAGCCCGGCAAGCTGAACGCCATGGGGGCCGCGGGCCTGCCGGAGTTCGCCCTCCAGGCCTTCCTGAAGAAGAACGCGCTCGAAGTGACGCGCGTGCCCTACCGCGATCTCAACCAGGCCGCGGCGGACCTTGGGGAGAACCGCATCCAGTTCATGAGCGCGGCGCTCGCCGTGCTGGCGCCCCTGACGGAAGCCGGCCGGATCCGCGTCGTCGCGGTTTCCAAGCGCACCGGCCTGCCCATCATGGAAGGCGTGCAGACCATCGCCGAGAGCGGCTTTCCGGAACTGGAGCTCGACACCGTGACGGGCCTCTACGGCCCGCGCACCATGAGCCTCGAATTGCGCAAGCGCATCGGGCAGGACGTGATTGAAGCCGTGAAGGACCCCACCGTCACGTCGCGCTTCGTCGCCTCCTACCAGGACGTGATGCCCGCGGGGCCGGAAGAACTTGCGCAAACGCTGAAGCGCCAGGCGGCGAGCGCGGCCGAGACGGCGAAAATCGCCGGCGTCGAAGCCAAAAAGCCTTAAAACGCTGGCGCAACAAGAGGGGCAGCCTGAATGAGCATTGAAACATACGAGAAAGTCGACCGGGCCGCGTCCGAGGAGCCGAAACTGCTGATCCCGGCCTTGCGGCCGTTTTACGACCGCGTCGTTCCGCTCTCATGGGTCGTTGTGCGGTTTGGCGTGGGCTGGGTGCTGCTGGTGCATGGCTGGGGCAAGATCATGCGCGGCATGGAAGGCCAGGCGAAGGTGCTCAACAACAGCGTGCCGCAGTTCGCCGAATACAATCTCGCGCTCGCGTATCTCCTGACCTTCGTGGAAGGGCTCGGCGGACTGTGCATCATCCTTGGCCTGTTCACGCGTTTCTTCGCGGCGGCGAACGCCATCGAGATGGCGTTCCTCACCTTCGTGCTCTACTGGGGCAACGGGTTCTCGTGGCTCAGCCGCGGTTACGAATTCACGCTGCTGTGGGGCTTCATGTGCCTCGCCATCGCGCTGCGCGGCGGCGGCCCCTATTCGCTGGACCGCAAGATCGGCCGCGAGCTTTGAGATCAGCGAAGCCCCGGTTCGCCGGGGCTTCTTTCGTTTGGACGTCGCCATGAGCGCTCAGTTCACCCGGCTGGGATCGTCCGCCGGGTTCACGTACTTGATGCTGAACGGCCCCTGCGAGTGAATCTGCACGATCGTGTCGGGCGTCGCCGCGAACGCGAAATGGTTCATGTTGGCCGGCAGGTCCACGAACCCCCCTGCGGGCAACTTGTCGGCCTTGGCTTCATCGAGCTTGTCGCCCATGCCAAACCCGAGTTCGCCCGCCATCACCGTGACGAGTTCGGCCGTCGGGTGGCTGTGCGCGGGGATCTTGTAACCGGCTGGCATTTTGAGCCGCACCGTGAACGGACCCGACTTGGTCGGATCGCCCGACAGCACCGCGGCCTGCGCGCCCTTGGGCAAGAACCCCGGCGCAGGCCCCCATTTCAGCCCATCGGCTTTCATCCCGTGGCCCGCGCCCGGCATGGCGTCCTGCGCGAGGGCGCTGGTTCCGGCGAGGGAGATGGGGGCGAGGGCGAGTGTGGCGGCAAGTGCGAAAACGCGCATGACGGTCCTCCACGAGTTCAGGCGATGAACTAAGGAGCCGCCTACGCCTGAGATAGGCGGGGCGAAGAGTATGCGGTCAAACGCCCCCTCGCGCCAGACAGGCGCCGCCCTGGGGCGCCAAGACGTGAACTCCGCAAAGGCCGCGCTGGGGGGGGTGGCTTTCGAACCTGAGTCACAGTCACGCCCCGTCGAGCGCCCGCACGCCCGAGGCGTCGATCCGCTCCGCGCGCCAGGTGTCCACCGCCGCTTGCATCCGTAGCCATACACCCGGCACGTTGCCCAACGCTTTCCCAACCACCCGCGCCGCGATCTCAGGCGTCACGGCCTGCTTCTCGGTCCGGATCGCATGGAGAGTCCGCCGCGAGACGCCTAGCGCCCTCGCGACTTCGCCCTTCGGCAAACCGAGGGACGGAATCACCACGTCGCGCAGCAGGGCGCCGGGGTGGCTGGGCTTGCGATCAGGGTCACGAGCCATGGCAATCCTCCAGATCGATCTTCGTGGCGTCGCTTGGACCCATGCGGCGCCCGCTGGGGTCGATGGTCCAAAGTAAAGCCGAAGGCCCATCCGATCATGATGGATAGCGGGGCCTGACGCGCCCAATACGCCATCGACCAGCGCTGGCGGCGCGAGGGACTGCGCGGGCGGCTCGGGAAAAAGGAAAGTGGTGGGGGAAGCAGGACTCGAACCTGCGAAGGCATAGCCAGCGGATTTACAGTCCGCCCCCTTTGCCGCTCGGGACATTCCCCCAGAACGCCGCGGCGAACCGCGCGTCCACCGGAGCCTGACGGCGCCGGACGAAAAAACCCCGCCGAGAGACGGGGCTTCGATGGGCCGCTTATGCTGAGACGGGCCGTTTCTGTCAACCCGAAAGTTCTCGAAAATGCGCTCGTGCGAGGCTCGGCGGGGATCGCCCCCGCCCCCGCCCGGCGCGTCCGCCGGCTCTCGGGCATTGCACGGGCGCGCGCCCCATGCGAAGCAACGCGACACACAGAAAGGCGGCCACGGTGACCAGGAAACGGCAAACGCACACGGACGCGCCCCGCGACACGCGCTCGGGCGAGCGCCCGGCGAGCGGCGCACAAGGCGCGCGTGGCGAGCCCCGCCGCGTGCCCTCCCGCGACGCGCCCGACGGCTTCGTGCCCATGGAGACGAGCTGGCGCGAGGATCGCACGCCCAAGCCGCGCTCCATCCAGCCGTGGGCGGACGTCAAGGCGCCCTCCCGCCCGCAGGACAAGAAGCCGGACGACAAGCGACCGGACGCCAAGCGCTACGAGGGCAAGCGCCCCGAGGGCGACCGCAACCGCCGCTTTCCCCCGCGCCGAGAAGGCGCGCGCGAGGCCCTGCCCCCCACGCCGCCGGACATCGCGTTGATCTGGGGCTACCATTCCGTCCGCGAGGCCCTGCGGGCGCAGCGGCGCAAGTTCGTGCGCCTCTGGGCCACGGCGGCCGCGGCCGAAAAGCTCGCGGCCGAACTGGCGGACGCGAAGCTGGAGGCGCAAGTGGTCTCCGTGGAGGAGATCGACCGCCGCCTGCCGGGCGACGCGGTGCATCAGGGCTTGCTGCTGGAGGCTCGCCCCCTGCCGGTCGTGGACGTGGAGGACCTGCCGGAGAACGGCCTCGTGCTGGTGCTGGACCAGGTGACCGATCCGCACAACGTGGGCGCCATCCTGCGCACCGCAGCGGCGTTCGGCGTCGACGCCATCGTCACCACGGAGCGGCATTCGCCCGCCCTCACGGGCGTGCTGGCCAAGACGGCGAGCGGCGGCCTGGAGCATGTGGCGATCGCCAGCGTGGTCAACCTGGCGCGCGCCCTCGAAGCGCTGGGCCGCATGGGCTACCTGCGCGTCGGGCTTGATTCGGACGGCGAGCGCACGCTGAACGATGCTCCGCTCACCCGCCCGCTCGCCCTCGTGCTGGGCGCGGAAGGCAAGGGGTTGCGCAGGCTCTCGCGCGAGAATTGCGACATTCTCGCGCGAATCGATCTGCCCGGCGCCGTGCGCAGCCTCAACGTGTCGAACGCCTGCGCGGTGGCGCTGACGATCGCGCAGATGAAGCTGCCCAAGGCCGCCTCCTGACAGGCTAGTATTTCGCCCGCAGCGGCGGCAGGGCGCGCAGCGGCGGCGGCGCGGGCGGATCGGCGTAGAACACCTGCCGCACCATCTGGGGCGCGCCGCACGCCGGCGCAGCCTCCACGTAGAGGTCGGAAGGCCGGTTGTACGCCACCGCTCCGCGCCCGAACGTCTCGATGCGGATGACTTGCGGCGACACGCACGGCTCGGGGTAATAGCCCGCCGCGCCCGATCCGCCTGCGCCCGCGTACACCACCGGTCCGCTCACGACCGTGTTGGCCGACCCGCCTCCCGAATAGGAAAACGACGACGCTCCGGCGGAGCCGCCCATGGCGTACTGCGGCGCAGCCGGGGCGGCGGGCGCGGCCGCCAGCGGCACGCCGGCCGGCG
>JAQGJX010000220.1 GCA_028290405.1 Hyphomicrobiales bacterium | reverse complement strand
ATTGAGCCATATGCGAGCGGCCATCTCAACGTGGGCGACAACCATCGCATCTACTGGGAGGCGAGCGGAAACCCCGACGGCGCCCCGGCGCTGTTCCTGCACGGCGGGCCGGGCGGCGGGTGCCATCCCGACCATCGGCGGCTGTTCGATCCGAAGACCTACAAGATCGTGCTCTTCGACCAGCGCGGCTGCGGGCGCTCGCTGCCCCACGCGGAACTGCACGCGAACACGACGCCCCATCTTGTCGCCGACATCGAGCGCCTGCGCGAACTGCTGCGCGTGGAGAACTGGCTGGTGCTGGGCGGCTCATGGGGCGCGGCGCTGGCGCTCGCCTACGCGCAGGCCCATGCGCAGCGCGTGCGCGGGCTCATCCTCCGCGGCGCCTTCACGGCGCGCCAGTGCGAGGTGGACTGGCTCTACAAGCACGGCGCCTCGGCGCTGTTTCCCGAAAGCTGGGAGGCGTTCCACACCCATGTGCCGGAAGGCGAGCGCGGCGATCTCGTCGCCGCCTACCATCGCCGCCTGATCGGCGCCGACATCGGCGCCCGCGCGCAGGCCGCGCGCGCGTGGTGCGCGTGGGAGAGCGACCTGCTGACGCTGCGTCCGCGCTGGCGCCGCACGGGGCCCGCGAGCCAGAGCGAAATCGCGCTGGCGCGCATCGAGGCGCATTACTTCGTGCACGGCTCGTTCATGCAGGAGGGCGAATTGCTCGCCAACGCGCCGCTGCTGGCCGACAAGCCCGCCGTGATCGTGCAGGGCCGCTACGACGTGGTGACCCCCGCCCGCACGGCCTACGCGCTGAAACAGGCGTGGCCCAAGGCCGACCTGCGCATCGTGCCTGACGCCGGCCACGCCACCAGCGAACCGGGCGTGCTGGCCGCCCTTATCATGGCGACCGACGAGATGCGCGGACTCTAGCCGCTCGCGCCCTTCGCCCGCGCGCGGGAGAAGGGCGCCGCGCAGATCAGATCTTGAACGCCTCAAGGGTCTCGGGCGCGAACAGCTCGTCGGGACGCAGCAGCCGCTTCGACAGCCCGCACTCGTGGTGGTAGCGCAGGAAGGTCTCGAGCTGCACGCGGTTGTTCTCGTAGCCGTACGACCAGTAGTCGTCGCCCATCTCGCGCTGCGCTTCCTCGATGTCGTGCACCAGCCACGGCACCATGGCCTTCAGGGCCGCGGTTTCCTTCAGGTCCTCGTAGGTGCGCCGCTTGGCTTCCTCAAAGGCCTTGAACAGCGATTGCGCGATCCAGCGGTTGGCCTCGTAGACCTCGCGGCGGATGGCCACGGTGTGCATGATGGGGAAGATCTTCGTCTTGCGGTAGTAGTCCAGCTCCACCGTGCGGTAGTCCTCGAACAGGCGCTTCACGGTCACGCCGTCGTACGTGGAGGGCTTGCGGGCCGTGTGGAACGCGTCGATCTCGCCGTCGCGCAGCATCTGCGCCAGCGTCTTGTCTTCGGGGATCGGCGTGACCTTGATGTTGGACGGCAGGTCCAGCTTGATTTTTTCAAGCCGGCCGGGCTCTTCCTCGCCGCCGGTGAAATACTCGACGCTGTCCACCGGCACGCCGTAGAGCTCCGACAGGATGCCGCGGATCCACACCGGCGAGGTCATCTGGAATTCCGGCACGCCCACGCGCTTGCCGATGAGGTCCTTGGGCTCGCGGATGCCGGACTTCGCGTTCACGTAGATGCACGAGTGCCGGAAGAAGCGCGACGGGAACACGGGTATCGCGATGAAAGGCGGCTTCTCGCGATGCAGCGACACCGTGTAGGACGACAGCGACATTTCCGACACGTCGAATTCACGATGCCGCGCCATGCGGAAGAAGGTCTCCTCCACGGGCATGTCGAGATAGTTGACGTCGATTCCGTCCGGCTGGATCGAGCCGTCCTGGATGGCTCGCGTGCGGTCGTAGTTCCAGCAGCCCAGCGTCAGTTTCAGTTTGGACATAAGCGTTTCCTCTTTGGTTTTGCGGCGCCGGCAGGGGACCTGGTCCTAGTAGAACTGGTCGAAATGCATCTGCCCGGCGGGCACTTTCGCCTTGATGAGCATTTTGGTGACGGCCTGCGCCATCAACGGCGGACCGGCGAAATAGACCTCGAATTCGCTGAGGTGCTCGCCGAACATCTTTTCCGCAACGTCATGCACGAAGCCCGTCTCGCCCGCCCAGCCTGCGGCGCTGGGATCGTCCGGCATGGAGATCGCCGCGTGGTAATGGATGCGCTCGCCGTAGCCCGCGAGCTCCTGCAGCATCGTCTGGCCGCACACGTCGCGCGGCGTGCGCCCGCCATAGATGAAGTGGATGGACCGGCCCTTCAGGGCCTCGCTGGCCGCGGCCGCGCGCGCGATCGACACCATGGGCGACAGGCCCGAACCGCCCGCCAGGCACAGGATGTCGCGGGGCGCCTCCTCGCGCAGGTAGGCCATGCCGTAAGGCCCGTCGAAGCCCATGCTCTCGCCGACCGCCAGCCGGTCGAAGATCGCCGTGGTGGCGACGCCGTTGGGCACGCGGCGAATCTGGAAGTGCCATTCGGCGCCGGTCTCGCCCGTGTTGCACATGGAATAGGCGCGCCCGCCGTCAACGCCGGGCGGCGAGAGAAGCGCGTACTGGCCGGCGAGGAACGGGGCGGGCTGCGACAGCCTGAAGCGGAACTCGCGGATGTCGTGGGTGACGTCTATGGCGGCGATCAGTTCGCCTTGCACCTTCTTCGGCAGGTGCTTGCTCTTGTAGGCGTCGCGCAGCGGAACCTTGATCGTGCAGTCGCCATGAGGCTGGGCCTGGCAACCCAGATAGCGCTTGCGCTGCGCGTCGCGCTCGGTGATCGCCGGCGGGTTCTGGCGCACGTAGGAGACTTCGCCCTCGATCAGCTCGAAGCGGCAATTGCCGCACTCGCCCACGTTGCACTCATACGGGAAGCCAAGGCCCGCGCGGGTCGCGGCGCGCGCGATGGTGTCGTCGGCGCACTCGAATTCGATGCCGCCATTGGTGATGGTGATTTTCGCCATGTGTGCGTCTTTCGTGTGCGCCAGTTCAGAGCGGTGAGGACAGGGCGGCTGCGGAGCGATGTCCGAGCCGGGCGGAGATGACGTCGGCGGTGTTCACCACAAGCGGCGCGAAGCGCGCAAGCACGTCGTCCGCGAGGCGCTGCACCGGCCCGGCGATGCCGACGGCGGCGACCACGCGGCCTTCCGCGTCGCGGATCGGGGCGGCCAGAGAGCGCATGCCGAGTTCGCTTTGCTCATCCTCGAGTGCATAGCCTGTTTGGCGCACCTGCTCCAGAGCCTCCCGCAGGCGCGCAGGATCGGTCTGGGTGTAGGGCGTGCGGGGCGCGAGGCCGGCGGCGATCACCGCCTCCACCTGCTCGGGCTCCGCGTAGGCCAGCATGGCGCGGCCCTCGGCCGAACAGAACGCGGGCTTGCGCTCGCCCAGGTTCGCGCGCTGGCGAATGGCCTGCGTGCTTTCAAGGTCGTACACGTAGATGATCTGCGCGCCTTCCGGCACCGCCAGATGCACGGTCTCGTTGGTGGCCTCGCGCAGCGCGAAGATGTGCGGGCGCGCTTCGGTGGAGACGTTCATCCGTTGGCGCACCAGTGCCCCAAGGCCGAACAGCGCCAGCCCGAGCCGATACTTGTCGTTCTCGCGGTTCTGCTCCAGCATCCCCTCCGAGACCAGCGTCGAAGCCAGCCGGTAGACGGTGCTCTTGGCGACGCCGAGCCGCTTGGACAGCGTGGTGACGCCGATCTCCGCCTCTCCCTCGCTGAACGTTTTCAGCAGGCGCACGGCGGTGGCCACGGACGACAGGCGCTGCGTTTCGCGGCTCATGCGGCGGGCCTTTGCGGATGGGACGCGAGCGCCCCAAGGTAATCCGCGACTGCCTGCGCGGGCGCGCCGCGCGCGATGACGGTGAGTCCGGCGCGGAGCGGCGCCGCGCCCTCGGGCGCGTCATAGGGCGTGCGCTCCACGGGCTCGCCCGCCATGGCCTGTATGATCTCGACCGCGCCCTCCGGCCCCGTGCGCGCCGCGCCCTTCACGCGCAGCAGCGCGGCCCCATAGGTCGCCTGCGCGCCCGCGATGGCCGCCTCCAGGGCGGCGAACGCCAGCGGCGCGTCCAGCGGCGCGAAGCTGGTCGTCACCTCGCCGTGGGCGTGCTCATGGACGTGCTGTTGGGAGTGGTCGTGATCATCGTGATCGCGCCCGCAGGCCTCGGGGGCGCTCGTCCGCCGGGGCGCAGGCGCATCCCGCAAGGCGGCCACCACGACGGAGGCGGGCAGATCGCCGCGCGAGGATTCGAACACCAGCGCATCGGGCGCCAGCGCTCTGGCGGCGGCGCGCGCGGCCGCGATCTCGTCCGGCGACGCGATGTCGGCCTTGGTGAGCACGACGACGCTCGCGCCCTGCGTCTGGCTGACGCATTCCGGCTGATGGGCGAGCTGCTCCAGCGCGCGTTTGGCGTCGAGCGTCGCGACCACGCCCGCGACATGATAGCGCTCGGACACGAGGTCGTGCCGCGCCAGCGCCGCCACGATGGGGGCGGGCTCGGCGACGCCGGTCGTCTCGATGAGCACCCAGTCGAACTTCGGGATCTTGCGGTGCAGCCGGTCCCAGAACAGCCGCTCCAGCGTGTCCGCCAGATCCTCGCTGGCGGTGCAGCAGACGCAGCCGTTCTCAAGCAGCAGCGGCGCGTCGCTGGAGGTCTGCACGAGGCGGTCGTCCAGCCCCACCTCGCCCAGCTCGTTGACGATCGCCAGGGCGCCGGCGAACTCCGGCGCCCGCAGCCAGCGCGCGAGCAGGCTCGTCTTGCCCGAGCCCAGGAAGCCCGTCAGCAGCAGAACCGGAACCCGCGTGCGCGGCGCCATGGACGATCAGGCCTCGATGAACACGGCGTCGCCCTCGACGCTGGTCTTGTAGGTCTTGACGGGGATCATGCACGGGGGCTCGACCACTTCGCCCGTCTTGATGTTGAACGAGCCGTTGTGGAAATCGCATTCCACCACGTCGCCGCAGATCGGGCCTTCCGACAGGGAGCCGGGTCCGTGCGTGCAGGTGTCGTCGATGACGTAGAAGGCGCCGTTCAGGTTGAACACGGCCAGGATCAGGTCGCCGGTCTCGACCCGGATGGCCGTGCCCTCGTCGACCTCGCCCGTCTTGCAAACTTCGATCTTCACGCCGGCGTCCGACATGCGCCTCTCCTCGTTGACGCCCATGGCGGGGCGGGATAAACAGACTTGTGACGAATGCGGAACGCCGTTCCGCATACAGGAACCGGGCGGTTGAATAGCAAGCTGCCCGGCGCTGGTCAACGACCTCGATCAGGATATCATTCGCCGGCGGGGCGCGCCTCTGGAAGCGCGAGCGGGCGCAACGGCAGGGAGCAAGGCGATGCTGAGGAAAGAGCAGAACGACTATATCACCCAGACGGGCCCCGGCACGCCCATGGGCGAGCTTTTCCGCTGTTACTGGATGCCCGCGCTGCTCAGCGAGGAACTCCCCGAGGCCGATTGCCCGCCAGTGCGCGTGAAGCTGCTCGGCGAGCGCCTGCTGGCGTTCCGCGACAGCGAGGGCAAGCTGGGCCTTATCGACGAGTTCTGCGCCCATCGCGGCGTGTCGCTCTGGTTCGGCCGCAACGAAGAGTGCGGCATCCGCTGCCCCTACCACGGCTGGAAGTTCGACGTGACCGGCCAGTGCGTCGAGGTTCCCTCGGAGCCCGCCGAATCCGGCTACGCCAAGAAGATCAAGCTGAAGTCCTACCCGCTGATCGACAAGGGCGGCGTGCTGTGGACCTACATGGGCGCGCCCGAGAAGCAGCCGCCGGAGCCCGAGTTCGAGTTCTGCTCCGTGCCGCTGAACCAGACCTTCAGCACCAAGCGCATCCAGGAATGCAACTGGTTGCAGGCCATGGAAGGCGGCATCGACTCCAGCCACGTCTCCTTCCTGCATCGCGGCGACCTCAACAACGATCCGCTGTTCAAGGGCTCCGCCGGAAACAAGTACAACCAGCAGGACCTCAAGCCCGTTTTCGAAGTGATCGAGAGCGAGGGCGGCCTGTTGATCGGCGCGCGCCGCAACGCTGAGGACGACCAGTATTACTGGCGCATCACGCCGTGGGTCATGCCTTGCTACACGGGCGTTCCCCCCCGCGGCGACCATCCGTTGCACGGCCATTTCTGGGTGCCGATCGACGACGAGACCTGCTGGGCGTGGAGCTACGACTATCACCCCACGCGCGCGCTGACCGAGACGGAAGTCGCCGCCATGAAGGCCGGCAAGGGCGTGCACGTGCGCTACGTGCCCGGCACCTATCGCCCGCTCGCCAACAAGGACAACGACTACCTGATGGACCGCGCGGCCCAGAAGGCCGGCAAGACCTTCAGCGGCATCGAGGGCATCGGCATGCAGGACGCGTCCCTGCAGGAGAGCATGGGGCCGATCTGCGACCGCACGAAGGAAAACCTCGTCAGCACCGACAACGGCATCATCATGGCGCGCCATCGCCTGATGCGCGCCGCCAAGGCGCTGGCCGAGAAGGGCATGATCCCGCCGGGCGTCGATCCCGCGCACCACAAGGTGCGCCAGGCGGCGCTGCTGCTGCCGCGCGACGTCCAGTATAAGGACGGCGCCAAGGAAGCGCTCATCGCCAAGAAGGGCGTGCGCCAGACCACGGTCTGACGTGAACGGCGGCGGGCGCCGCAGCGCCCGCCGCTTCCATTTCATTTGCCCAGAGGCGTTTCATGCAGAGCGAGTCCGCGCGCGTCACCACGGCCCATGAGGCGAGCTACCGGATCCAGTCTCCGAACTCGAAGCAGCGCGCCGCGAAGATCATCGCGCTGGATCGCCCCAGCGCCGAACTCGTGGACGAGATCGCCCGGGAGCCCTGGAACGGCGCGCGTTTCTTCACCTCGCTGTCCTTTGGCCCGGAAGCCGGCCCGGCATCCGGCGGGGAGGGCATGAAGGCGTGGCTGAAGGATCTTGCGGGCGGCGCGCTGGACCTCGTGTCGGAAGTGGCGTCCGCGGATTTCATCGTCGTGGTGTCGACCGCCGGCGAGGACGCCCGCGCCGTGTCGCTCATCGCCGACGCGTGCAACCTGCATCACAAGTCGCTCGTGGCGCTGGTGGTGCCGCGCCCCGGCGCGTCCGACGCGGACGTCTCCGCCTCCATGGCGCACCTGCGCCCCTTCGCGCGCATGCTGGTGATCGCCAGCGGAGCGGACTACATCACCGCGATGCTCACCGCCTTGCGGGCGTGACGGTCGGCCCCGCGTCGACTTCCGCCTCGCAACGCCGCGCGCCCCAATCCAGCCTCGCTCAGCCCGCGTCTGCTTGGCCTTGGCAATAAGCAGGTTGTCTGTATATTGACCGGAGTGGGCCGCCCGCCTATATTTTTCTTACACCCGCCGTCAGCGTGCTGATGGTTCAAGGGCCGCCTGGGGCTTAGCCTCTGGCGGCCCTTGTTGCTTCAGAGGCGCCGGTGCGGGTCTATGTCTACGTCGACGGGTTCAATCTGTATTATCGCGCGTTGCGCAAAACAGAGTTCAGATGGCTGAACCTTCTGGAGCTTGCGCGCCGCCTGCTCGATCCCTCCGACGAGGTGGTCGCAGTCCGCTATTTCACCGCGCGCGTGAGTTCGCGGGCCGGCGACCCCGATGCGCCGCGCAAGCAGCAGCTCTATTTGAGTGCACTGGCGACCATTCCGCAGGTCAGCATTCACTATGGCCGCTTCCTGCCTAAGACGAAGTGGCGACCCATCGTCCATCCCGGCTGGGACCCTCACGTCGCCGTGGAGGTGCATGACACCGAGGAAAAGGGATCGGACGTCAATCTTGCGTCCCATCTGCTGAACGACGGTTGGGCTGGCCGGTACGACGCCAGCTTGGTTTTCTCCCAGGATACGGACCTCTGCGAACCTCTTCGCATGGTGTCGAGCGGATTGAACAAACCAGTCGGCATCGTATGTCTCGACGGCCGCGAGCCGAACCGGCGTCTTACGCGGGTTTCTTCATTCACGAGGCACCTGAGCGGGCGGATTTGCGCGCGTCCCAGTTTCCCGCTGTGCTGCAGGGGAGAAACGGACATCCGCTTCATAAGCCTGCGACCTGGTGAGGCGCCCGCCAACCCGCCGTCACGCGAACAGAAAGTCCGCCGCCGTCAACTGACCGGTGAACCCCACCAGGGTCACGAAGTCGTGCGGCGTCGCCTCTATGATCGTGTCCGCGCCGTTGGTGGCGATCGTCAGGTCCGCGAGGCTCGTCACCCCAGGGACCGAGAACTCCAGCACGTCGTGGTCCGCCTGCCGGAAGTCGTACACGAAGTCGCCGTTGTCGACGCGGCCGCCCCCGAAGACGCCCTCGAACACGAACGTGTCGGCGCCCCCCGTGGCGCCCGCCTCGAAGACCTTCGCGTCGCCGTACATGTTGTCGCGAACGTTCGCCTGCCCGATCAGGCGGTCGTCTCCCCCAAAGGTTCCCGCGCCCATCGTGTCGGCGTCGCCCGCCATCCAGTACCCGAAATAGAACGGGTCTCCCGCCGATCCGCCGCCGTTGGCGATCAGCGTGTCGTCGCCTCCGCGCGCATGGCCCGTCATGGTCTGGGCGTCGCCGCGCAGATAATTGTACACGGCCTCGCCGGGACCGGCGCCGCCGATCACCACGTCGTCGCCGCCTTGCGCGTCGTCCGTCATCGTGAGCGCGTCGCCGTAGAGACGGTTGCGGGTGTTCAGCCCGCCGCTCACGCCGGTCACCAGATCGTTTCCCCCCAGGGCGGCGCCGCTCATCTCCAGCCCGTCGCCGTAGAAGTCGTTGAAGCTGGAATGGGAGTCGAACGCGCCTTGAGGGCTGTCGATCACGTCGTTTCCGCCCACCGCTGTCCCGGACAGCGTGCGCGCGTCGCCGTAGATGACCGCCTGATAGACGCCGTGCCCGGTGTTGCCCGCGACGTGGATCGCATCGTCGCCGCCATGCTGGCTCGCCGTGAGGGCGGAGCCGTCGCCATAAACGGTGCTGTTCAGATAGCCTGAAGCCGAGAGCGACAGGAGCGTGATCGTGTCGTCGCCGCCGCGCGCCGCGCCGAACTCGATGGCGTCGCCATAGATGCTCTGGGACGCGACCATAGTCCCGCGATTGTCCACGCCGGCGATCGTGTCGTCGCCCGCCGTGCTCAGCGCCGTCATGATCTCCGCGTCGCCCACCAGCGTCGCTGAGAGAAACCCGCCGCTGGCGTTCAGCCCGCCGAAGATCGCGTCGTCGCCGCCGTGCCCGTCGAGCAGGCGCGCGTCGCCGTAGATCGTATTGCTGACCCCGGCGACCGAGGCGTTGGATCCGCCCGTGAGCGTGTCCGCGCCGCCGTACGCGTTGACGTAAATGGAATCCGCGTCGCCGAAAATCAGGTTTGAGACCGAGCCGACCGCCCCCCGGGACACGCTGCCGCCGGCGATGACGTCATCGCCGCCATGGGCGCGGCCCTTGATGGCGAAGGCGTCGCCGTAGAGCGTGTTGAGGATGGACGTGAACGGGGGATTGAGGGAGGTGACGTCGCCGCCCTTGATGACGTCGCCGCCGCCGCGTCCGACCGAATACCAGGTCGGCGCGTCGCCGAAGATCACGTTGTCCACGTTGTCCTGTCCCGTCAGGACGTCGTCGGCGACCGGGATGACGGTCTTGTACTGCTTGAGGATGCGGCTCATTCAGCGCCTCCTGCCCGTTCATCCCCCAGCGGCGCGCTGTTTCGAAACGGCCGAAGGCGCTCCGGGTTCCGGAGAACGTCCTTACGCCGTGAGGGCGAGGTATGTGCAGGAAAGGGCTGGAGCGGGCGAAGGGAATCGAACCCTCGTATGCAGCTTGGGAAGCTGCCGTTCTACCATTGAACTACGCCCGCGCGCTGGCGCACGATAGCCGCTTGCCGGGGTCCGGGGCAAGGGCGAAGGCTGCGATTTCCGCCCGAAGGCGCAAAGATCGCGGCATGTCCGGCCCTACCGGAAGTGTTTCGACAGCTTCAGCCCCTGCGCCTGGTAATTAGAGCCCAGCCCGGCGCCGTAGAGCGCCCGCGGCGCCTCGGCCATGCGCTCGTACACGAGCCGCCCGACGATCTGGCCGTCCTCCAGGATGAAGGGCACGTCGTGGGAGCGCACCTCCAGCACCGCGCGGGCGCCCGCGCCCCCGGCCTCGGCCGCCCCGAAGCCCGGGTCGAAGAAGCCCGCGTAATGCACCCGGAACTCGCCCACCAGCGGGTCGAAAGGCGTCATCTCGGCCGCGTGGTCGGGCGGCACCCGCACGGCTTCCTTGGAGGCGAGAATGTAGAACTCGCCCGGGTCCAGCACGAGGTCGCGCCGGCCGCGGTCGTGGATCGGCTCCCAGAAGTCGAGCAGGTCGTGGGCGGCGACCTTGTCCACGTCGATCAGTCCCGTATGGCGCTTGGCGCGATAGCCCACCAGCCCCGACGCGTCGAAGCCTGAAAGATCTATGGAGACCGCGACCCCGCCTTGGATGGAAGGCTCGGCGGAGGTGACCAGCCGCTCGCGCGCGTGCAGCGCCAGGTGCCCGGCGTCGTCCAGCCGGGCGTGGCCGTGCCGGAAGCGCGCCTGCGACAGCCGCGACCCCATGCGCGCCAGCACCGGGAAGGTGCGGGGCGAAATCTCGGCGTAGAGCGGGCCGGCGTAGCCGGCTTCGATCATGTCGAACTCGCGAGCCCGGTCGGTGATCACGCGGGTGAACACGTCGATGCGGCCGGTCGAGCTTTTCGGGTTGGCGGCGGCGGCGATGTGGGCCGGCAGCGCCAGGCTCTCCATCAATTCGGCGACGTAGACGCAGCCCGTCTCCAGCACCGCTCCCGGGCCGAGGTCGATCTCGTGAAGGGCGAGCCGCTCGATGCACTCCATCACCGGGCGGCCCGGGCCGGGCAGGAAGCTGGCGCGCATGCGCCACGCGCGCCGGGCCAGCCGCAGGTCGAGGCTGGCGGGCTGCACCTGCCCGCTGGCGAAGGGGGCGGCGAGCGAGATCGCCCCGCTCTGGGCGAGCGCTTCGATCCGGTGGGCTGGGAGAATGCCGCAATTCTGGGTCATGCCTGAGACGTACCCAATCGTCGCCCCCGCGCCAAGGGGCGCAGCGGAGCCGCCAACAGCTGATTCGCCGCGCCGATGGCGGGCCAATCGCTGCATCTCCTTGCCCTGCCGCGCGGCCAGGGACTAAAAGGCCTCAGGCATTCAGGATATGGCCGTGGCGAACGGCCGAAAGGCGACAACATGACCGAGAAGACGCCCCGGAAGTCCCCGCGCGAGCTGCGGCCCGCCACGAACCTCGTCCACGGCGGCAGCCTGCGCTCGCAATATGGCGAGATGTCCGAGGCGATGTTCCTTACCCAGGGCTTCGCGTACGAGAGCATGGAGCAGGCCGAGGACCGCTTCACCGGCAAGTCGCCCGGCTTCCAGTACGCCCGCTTCGGCAATCCAACGGTGGCGATGTTCGAGCAGCGCATGGCGCTGCTGGAAGGCGCCGAGGCCGCGCGCGCGACGGCCAGCGGCATGGCGGCCGTCACCGCCTCCATGCTGGGGCAGCTCAAGGCGGGGGATCACGTGGTCGCCGCCAAGGCGCTGTTCGGCTCGTGCCGCTTCATCGTGGAGGACCTGCTGCCCTGCTACGGCATCGCCACGACGCTGGTGGACGGCACGGACCTCGCCCAGTGGAAGGCCGCCGTGCGGCCCAACACCAAGACGTTCTTCCTCGAAAGCCCCACCAATCCGCAGCTCGAGATCATCGACATCGCCGCCGTCGCGCAGGTCGCCCACGGGTGCGGGGCGACGCTTGTGGTGGACAACGTGTTCGCCACGCCGCTGCTGCAAAGCCCGCTGAAGCTGGGCGCCGACTGCGTGGTCTATTCCACCACCAAGCACGTGGACGGGCAGGGGCGGGTGCTGGGCGGCTGCGTGCTCGGCTCCGAGGAGTTCATCAACAAGCACGTGCACAACTTCCTGCGCCAGACGGGCCCGGCCATGTCGCCGTTCAACGCCTGGGTGATGCTGAAGTCGCTGGAGACGCTGTCCCTGCGCGTCATGCAGCAGCAGGCGAACGCCGTGCGGGTGGCGGATTTCCTGAGCGAGCAGACCGGCGCGGTCAGCCGCGTGCTCTATCCCTACCACAAGGACCATCCGCAGTATGAGCTGGCGCGCCGGCAGATGAAGGGCGGCGGCACTGTGGTGGTGCTGGACGTGAAGGGCGGCAAGGCGGGCGCGTTCCGCTTCGGCAACGCGCTGGAGGTCATCAAGATCTCCAACAACCTTGGCGAC
>JAQGJX010000103.1 GCA_028290405.1 Hyphomicrobiales bacterium | reverse complement strand
CCTCACCATGTACGATCCGCGGAACAATCTTGCCAACCAGGTTGCCGCCGACGTACGGCAATTCATGGGTGAAAAGGTCTATGACACGATCATTCCCAGGAATGTGCGCGTCTCAGAAGCTCCTTCGCACGGAAAGCCGGTCTTGCTTTACGATCTCAAGTGCAGCGGCAGCCAAGCCTACTTGAAACTGGCGTCCGAGGTTATTCAGCGTGAACGCAGATTGCGGGCGGCCTAAGGTTCGGAAAGAGAGTGAGTAACATGGCTGAAGAATCGCGACCGCGCCTCGGCCGTGGACTTGCTGCGCTGATGGGGGAGACCGCGGCGAGCCCTGCGGATACGTCCAACCTTAAGGGCGTCCGCTCGCTGCCTATTGAATTTCTGCGCCCAAACCCACGAAATCCGCGCCGCACGTTTGACGAAGAGCACCTAGAAAGCCTCAGCGCATCCATCAAGGAGAAAGGCATCCTTCAGCCGATTATCGCCCGCGCGATAAAGCAGGTGCCGGATGCGTTTGAAATCATTGCCGGTGAACGTCGCTGGCGCGCCGCACAGCGCGCCGGACTGCATGAGTTGCCTGTACTGGTGGTGGAGGCGACGGACCGCGAAGCTCTTGAGTTCGCCATCATAGAGAACGTCCAACGCGCCGATCTGAACGCCATCGAAGAGGCGCTCGGGTACGAGCAACTCATGTCGGAGTTCCAATATAACCAAACGGATCTCTCGAAGGTCATAGGAAAGAGCCGCAGCCATATCGCCAATACGCTCAGGCTTATGAAGCTCCCCGACTCTACTCGGCAGCTTGTCGTGAACGGGGCGCTTACAGCCGGTCATGCGCGGGCATTGTTGTCAGTCGCCGATCCTGACGGGGTTGCAAAACGTGCGATCGAGCGCGGCTTGAGCGTCCGTGACCTAGAGCAGATCGCCCAAAACGAAGCCGCGGAGAAGGCTGGCGCGCCTCGCGCCCCCGGCAAGGAAAAAGACCCTAATCTCAAAGCTCTAGAGAAGACGATATCCGATTCGATCGGCCTAGCTATCGCCATCGAGCGACGCGGTGACGCCGGACGAGTGACGATTCAATATAAGTCACTAGAGCAGTTGGATTATTTGCTCGAAAAGCTGAAATAGCTCTATCGCCTGCGTGCGGCCTGGGCGATCGCCCAGAGAGCCCGCATGGTCAGCTCATGCGCAAGGCGATAGTCGAGGCGAACCTGTCGCGATGTGTTCGCAAGGCGCTCGCTTTGTTGGAGCAAACTTGCGGCGTTCCATGTCTTAAGTTGAGTTGCGAGCGCTACCCGCTTTTTGCCAAAGATGCCACGAGGCAATCGGTCCATAACGGAATCTATGGATTTTCCGCCTTCTATCTCGCCCCTCAGACGATGCAGAGTGGCCGCGTGACGGGCCGCCAGTGTCATGAGCACCCCTGGATCGGTCGCGGTCATGGCGCGCGCGGCAGCGGCCGTCAAAGCATCATGGTCGCCGCTAAACGCTGCGGAAATCGAGTCGTCAAGAGCAACAGCTCCAGCGTCCGCGACAATTGTCTCCACGTCCTCTTCTGTGACAGTCCCGGAGCCATGAGCGTACAGTGTGAGTTTTGCCAGTTCAGCTCGGGTCGTCAGCCGGTCAGCGCCAAGCAGCCCGATCAGCATCTGCCGCGCCGCCGGCGTGATTCTCAAATCAGCGAGCGACAACTCCTCGTCAATAACGCGTTCCAACTGCTGATCAGTGTCGGGCCAGCACTCCAGGACCGCGGCGACTTGTGAACGCGCAAACAGTTTACGTAACGGTGCCTCGCCCTTTATCGCACCAGCCTCCACGACGATGGTGCAGTCTGTTGGCGGAGTTTTAAGGACACCCTCGACGGAGGGCGCGAAATTCCTGCCTCCGGCAGTTATCCATAATGCCCGGCGTCCGCCAAATAGCGCAAAAGTAAAGGCCTCGTCTGCCAGCTTCTGAGGATCCCCGGCCAGCGAATCCCCTTCTAACCGCACGAGCTGAAACGGGTCAGCCGGATCGTCAACGCTCCGCGTGACGATTTTCCGCACTCTCTCGGAGACGAGGCCAGCGTCAACGCCGCAGACCAGGTACGCATAGACGTGCGCCGGCGGCCGTTGAATGAACCTGTCCGCCTCGTGGCCCTTGATCTCAACCAAGCAGACGCTCAGGTCTTGCGAGCAAGGTCGGCGGCGAGCCGGGTCCGTATCTGGTCAGCCAAGGTTTTCGCATCCCGAATTTCAGCATCACGGGCGGCTCGCAGGTTGGCGAAACGCTGGCTTGAACGGTCATAGCTTGCGATCGAAAAAGCCGTCCCGGCTGCGACTGGTTCGGAGCCGCCAATGGGAACGAGCCTATATTCAGCATCTACGAAAATCGTGCCTGACGTGGCCCTGCCACCCACAGTGTCGATCAATGGGGACTGGATACGTTGCGTCAGATTGACGATCAATCGGTAACGCGGAGTGACGTCCGAGCCGGTGCCGTTCAAAGCAAAGATGAGTTCATTTCCGAGATAGTGCCCGAGGCGCTCCGGTATGGGTTCGACCTTGATCGCCCGAAGCTCCGAAACGAGCGCCTCCCCGCCGACGCCACCGTACATCGGCTGGAAACAGCCGGTGAGTCCAAGCGCCATGATGCCGACCAGAAATGCGCGGCGCCCTGCGCGGCGATCAAGCGACCACATTCACGATCCTTTGCGGAACAACGATGACCTTCTTTACAATACGCCCATCCAGCGCGTTTTGCACGGCCTCTAGCTTCAGCGCCTCCTCCTCAAGGGTCGCAGGATTGGCGTTCTTGGAAACAATGAGTTCCGCGCGCTTTTTACCATTGATCTGGACAGGTATGACAATCGTGTCCTCGGCCGCCAGCGCCGGGTCGGCGACTGGCCAAGACGCATCCGAGAGCAAGCCGTCGTGTCCCAGACGGCTCCAGCATTCCTCGCCGAGGTGCGGCATCATGGGAGCAAGCATCGCCACCAGGATTTCCCCAGCTTCTCTGTACGCGAGAGCCGTCTGATGCGACACCGGAGTTTCAGTGATGTCGCCGATCAACCCCGAGAGGGCGTTGGCCAGTTTGCGAAGCTCAGCGACTGCTGTGTTAAACCTGAGACGTTCGATGTGCTCCTGCGCCCGCATGAGGTGGCGGTGGGCGATGCGCCGGACTTCAGACGCTTGTGGCTCGTCGACGCCGGAAACGAGCGATCCCGCCGGGGCCGCGATATTCGCTATCGAGCCAACCAGGCGCCAGAGCTGCTGCACAAAACGCGCAGCGCCTTGCACACCTTCTTCGCTCCAGATGACATCGCGATCCGGCGGGGAGTCGGAGAGCATGAAAAGGCGTGCCGTGTCGGCGCCATAGTCGGCGATAATATCGTCAGGGTCGACCGTGTTGCGCTTCGACTTCGACATTTTTTCGATACCGCCGATCGATACGGGACGGCGGTCCGATTTTCGAAAGGCCACGCGCGTGTTAGCCTCTGTTTCAATGTCGATCTCCACGGGGCTGAGCCAATGGCCCTCCTCGTCGCGGTAGGTCTCGTGGACGACCATGCCTTGGGTGAACAGGCCCGCGAACGGTTCCGCCAAACCCACATGACCCGTGTCGCGCATCGCACGAGTGAAAAAGCGCGAATAGAGCAGGTGAAGAATCGCGTGCTCAATGCCCCCAATGTATTGGTCCACGGGCAGCCAGCCATCGACCGCGCTGCGCGTCGTGGGCGCCGCGTTATTCGCCGGGTCAGTAAACCGCGCAAAATACCATGACGAGTCCACGAATGTGTCCATCGTGTCGGTTTCTCGCCGCGCGGCTGCGCCGCACTTCGGGCAAGAAACGTTCTTCCATGTGGGGTGTCGTTCAAGCGGATTGCCCGGGCGATCAAAGGTCACGTCAGCGGGGAGTTCGACCGGAAGTTCTTCCGCCGGCACCGGCACGACGCCGCATGCTTCGCAATGGATGATCGGGATTGGGCAACCCCAGTAACGTTGGCGGGACACTCCCCAATCGCGAAGCTTGAAGTTCACGCGCCTTTGCGCTTGGGGACGGCCGCCTAGCATCGCCTGCTCAAGCCGGGACGCCACCTGGTCCTGGGCTTGCGACGGCGTAAGTCCGTCGAGAAAGCGCGAGTTTATGAGCGTTCCATCGCCATCGTATGCCGTGAACTCAATTAAGAACGTTGAAAGATCCTGGCCGGGAGGACAGACCACCGGGGTGGCGCCCAGATCATAGTGGCGAGCGAAGTCGAGATCGCGCTGATCGTGGGCCGGACAGCCGAAGATCGCGCCCGTGCCGTAGTCCATCAGCACGAAGTTCGCGACGTATACCGGCAGAGTCCATGACGGATCAAAAGGATGCGTCACGCGCAACCCAGTATCGAAACCCTTCTTCTCAGCAGTTTCCAGCGCCGCCACGGAGGTGCCGACCCTCCGGCATTCCTGGATGAAGGCCGCAAGTTCCGGCTTGTCCGCAGCCGCCTCGCGCGCGAGTGGATGATCTGCGGCGATCGCGATGAACTTCGCGCCAAACAGCGTGTCGGGACGGGTTGTATAAACCTCAATTTCCAGAGCAGAACCCTTCGATGATCCTGGCGCCATCTCGAACCTGACAAGCAGTCCCTCTGATCGTCCAATCCAGTTCTGCTGCATCAGGCGAACCTTTTCAGGCCACCGATCGAGCGTCTGCAGTGAGTCCAGAAGATCTTGGGCGTAGTCGGTGATCCGGAAGAACCATTGGGTCAGTTCCCGCTGTTCAACCAGCGCCCCTGAACGCCAACCACGTCCGTCGATGACCTGCTCGTTGGCCAGAACGGTATGATCGACAGGATCCCAGTTTACCTTGGCCTGCTTGCGATCCACGATCCCGGCTCGAAGGAAATCGAGAAACATCCTCTGCTGATGCTTGTAGTAAGATGGATCACACGTGGCTATTTCACGCGACCAATCCAGCGACAGGCCCATTGACTTGAGCTGAGCGCGCATGGTGGCGATGTTCTGATACGTCCAAGTCGCCGGATGGGTATTGTTCTGCATCGCTGCGTTCTCGGCAGGCATGCCAAATGCGTCCCACCCCATGGGGTGCAGCACATTCATTCCACGCGCGCGCTTGTAGCGAGCAACCACGTCACCCATCGCATAATTGCGAACGTGGCCCATGTGGATGCGTCCCGAAGGATACGGGAACATCTCCAGGACGTAATATTTTGGACGAGGATCGTTGTTTTCCGTCCGAAAAGTCTGGCGTTCGTCCCAGATTTTCTGCCATTTAGGCTCCGCTTCACGCGGGTTGTACCGATCCGAAAACATATCGAAGTCACGCATCCGGTTGAATTTCAGCAAGATGCCGCGCAATGAGCACTATTCCGGCGACAGGGTCAACGCCTTTGCAGTTGACGGGGCTGCGAGCCGGGTTTTCGAGGCCAAGGTTGATGAATCAGAGCGACGACCACGGTGCTGAATCTGAATCGGACGCTTTGCTCATGCGGCTGAAGGCTGTGCGAGAGAACATTGCGCGCGCAGCATTGTCGTGCGGCCGGGATCCTGATTCCGTCACCCTCGTGGCCGCCTCAAAGACCCAGGATGGACAAGCCATAGCGCCGCTCATCAAGGCTGGGCAGATCGTGTTCGGGGAAAACAGGGTTCAGGAAGCGCAAAGCAAGTGGCCGGCTCTTCGCGCTCTGAACCCTTCGGTTGAGCTGCGGCTCATCGGCCCCCTGCAGTCAAACAAGACGCGGGACGCGGTCTCCCTTTTCGATGTCATTGAAACTCTGGATAGGCCTAGCCTCGCGCGCGCGCTTGCGAGCGAAATTCAGCGGCAAGGGCGGCAACCTCGCCTTTATGTGGAAGTGAATACCGGCGCGGAGCCACAGAAGGCCGGAGTGCTACCGGGTGAGATCGACGGATTCCTGCTGGCGTGCAGGGCGGATTTCGGGTTGGCCGTGACCGGCCTGATGTGCGTCCCGCCGGTTGGGGAGCAGGCCTCCCCTCACTTCGCTCTGTTGGCAAAGATTGCCTCCCGTCACGGCCTGCGGGAACTGTCCATGGGGATGAGCACGGACTACCCGTTGGCAATCCAACTTGGCGCAACCCACGTCCGGGTGGGAACGGCATTGTTCGGATCGCGCAGTCAGAGATAGTGGTCAGGCTGCTGTCAGGACGACCTTCTTCGCCAGTAAGGGGAGGAGACGTCTCATCCAACGAATATCTATTGCGATGCAACCTGCCGTAGGCCTGCGGTCCGGGCGTGTGAGATGGAAGAAGATGGCGCTGCCACGTCCTCTCACCCTTGGGCGGATGTTGAAGTCCAGCACAAACACGATGTCGTAGACGCGCTCCTCCAGCCACATACGCTCATGATTGTGGCGGACCGGAGCGGTTCTGCGTTGATTGTACGCGAAGGAACCTGGGTCGTCGCACCAAGTGTCCGCTGGTTTAAGGGGGCGCAGAAGTGCTGGCGCCCTCGGTCGCGTGAGGCGATCCGTGCGGAAGTAACCTGTACATACCGCCATGACGGCAGCCGGGGTGCAACCATCGCCTTCGCGCTTAATGCGAGTGATCCCTCCAGCGCCGATGACGCAGGGAATATGGAGGCCGCCTGCTGCCAAGTATCCGCGCGAACGCGAGGAGCCGGGCGTAGGCCGGACCAGACGAAGGTTGGCGAAGCCTCTTGGGCAGTCACGTTTGTTGCCGGTTTTCAAACGCATGCTGGACACGACTCTGCTAGAACGGCATTTTGATTGCGCATTTTGAACGAAGCGACGATTCTTTGATCCTGCGCCCAAGCGTGTAGAGCCATCGTTAGGTGATATTCATGACCAAAACACGCAGGATCCTGATAGCCGACGATGATCAGGAATTGCGCTCGACTTTGGCCGAGCAGATCACGCTGCATCAAGAATTCACAGTCTCAGAGGTGGGGAACGCCGCCGAAGCCTTGGCGGCCGTCAAAGCCGACGCTCCAGAACTCGTGATCATGGACGTGGGTTTGCCCGATATGGACGGGCGTGACGCTGTGCGGCTGATGCGCCGTGAAGGATTCAAAAATCCTATCATCATCTTGACCGGGCACACCGCTGATTCGGACGCGGTCATCGGCTTGGACGCTGGAGCGAACGACTTCGTCCTGAAGCCCTTCAGGTTTGCTGTGTTGCTGGCGCGAATTCGCGCCCACCTGCGCCAGCATGAAGCCAGCGACGACGCTCTGTTTCGCATAGGAGCCTATACGTTCCGACCGAGTTCAAAGCACTTGGTCCATGACAAGGGCGGCAAGCTGCGTCTCACGGAAAAAGAGACCGCGATACTCAAGTTCCTCTACCGCGCCGATGGCGGCGTCGTGACGCGGGACGTGCTGCTCAGGGAGGTATGGGGGTACAACGCTAACGTGACCACTCATACGCTTGAGACACATATTTACCGCCTACGACAGAAAATTGAGCGCGACCCCGCCAATGCGCAGCTTCTCGTTACGGAAGCTGGCGGCTACAAGCTGCTGCCGTGACTTGACATGGCGACCGTCGACGACGTCCTCAAAATCTCCCAAATTCCGCTCTTCGCGTCGCTTGAACCCGATGCCCTGAGGCTGATCGGCGTAGCTGCTGAAATCGCGGACTATCCAGCCGGTTCAATCATCTTTCGGCGGGGTGATCGATCGGATGGCGGCTGTTTCGTACTTTCAGGCCACATCGGTTTGTATTCGCATGAGTCAGATGCCGACCCTGTCGCAATTGTGCGTACCGGGTCGTTGATTGGCGAACTCGCTCTATTCACCGCCACGGACCGGCCCGCCACCGCGAGAGCGCTTGACCGGGTGACGGTCGCGAACATCGCGCGCGGAGCTTTCAAGCGAGTGCTTCAGGAACACCCGGCCAGCAGCGCCGCCATAAGAGCGGCCCTCACGCGCCGACTCTCGGGATTCATTCAGGATCTCCACACGTTTGACGTCGGCAGCAGTCCAGAGGAACCGATCAAGCCCGGCTTCAGGAAGTCTGAGTCAAATCGACAATGACCGGAACGTGATCCGACGGGCGCTCCCAGCTGCGCGCGTCCTTCACGATCTCCATCTTGGCGAGGAGCGGCTGCAATGAGCGGCTCAGCCACACATGATCCAGGCGACGCCCCTTGTCGGCTGCCTGCCAGTTCGGGGAGCGATAGCTCCACCACGTGAACAGGCGTTCCGGTTCTGGACGGAAATGGCGGATTGCATCCAACCAAGGCCCCGCGCCAAGGATCGCCTGCAGGCGCTCGACTTCCGCAGGAGTGTGGCTCACGACCGACAGGAGCGCCTTATGGCTCCAAACGTCGTTCTGCAACGGGGCGACGTTCAGGTCTCCCACCAAGATAGAGTCGCCGTCCGCGATTCGGTCCGCCTTGCTCCAACTCGCCATCTCATCAAGGAAATCAAGCTTGTGGGCGAACTTGGGGTTCACCTCGCGGTCCGCGACGTCGCCGCCGGCGGGCACATAGTAATTATGGATAGTGAACGGTGAGCCCGACGGCGCCATGACCTGGGTAGACACGTGCCGCGCGTCATCCTTTTCGCAGAAGGAACGTGCGTGGATTGCGCTCAAAGGAAGCCGCGAAATAGTCGCTACCCCGTGGTAGCCCTTCTGAGCGTTCAGCGCGATGTGATGATAGCCAAGTTTCCTGAAGGCTGCGGACGGGAACTCAGCCTCGCGGCACTTGATTTCCTGGAGACACAGCACGTCTGGCGAATGCGATTCCAGAAACCGCTCCACCAGGCCGATCCGCAGCCGCACCGAATTGATGTTCCAAGTCGCTATTCGCATCGCTGACCCCTGCTTCAGGGCCAGTGCTCGCACGACTCCTCCGCTGCATCAAGCGCGCACAGAAGCGCCGCCTAATTGCTGTCCTGACGTTCGTAGTTGATCCGGAACATTGATCCATCCGGCTTCTGGTTCGTGTCAATGTTCGCCAGGACAACATGCGTGTCATTGCCCTGAGGGTCGTTCACGGACCATCTGGTCAGAGTGAAATCATCGTTCCTGAACGTCAGGGTAATGCGCGACGTGCCGCCCAACGTAGCCTTGTCTTCGATCTTGATGGAGGTCGCGTTGGGCTGGCTGGAGACATCAAGGATTTTCGTGTCGCGAGCCAAATCCAGGTTCTGCTTGAGCAGGAATTTCAGCGGCGTCTGGGAAATGAAATAAACGTCCTGCGTATTGAGCTTGCGGTTGCGTATGGCGACGCTGGTTCCGTCCGCGACGATTTCGAGCGGAGAAGGCTGCGCGTATTCGAACCTGAGGCGGCCTGGCTTCTGAAGGTAGAGCTTCCCGTTCACGCGCCGCCCATCGGCGCTCGTCTGGACGAAATCGCCGACCAAGGTCGTAATTCCGTTGAAAAAGGCGTTTGCGCGCCGCACCGCCGTCGCCGCGTCCGGACTCGCCACGCGCGCCGGCGAGGCGGCGTTCTGAATGGCGGCAGCGGCCGGTGCGGCCGGTTTGCCCAGTTGAATCGGAGCCCCTTGGGCCCAAGCGAAGCCTTGCGACACGACCGCGGCCGCTAGCGCGAGGGCAATTCGATCAAGCATACCTGGATCTCCGGCAAAGTTCGGCAGCGCATGTAACGCAACATATGTGGCGAAGGTTCGGCGCCCGTTCGTGCTCAGTCTTCCCGGAGTTCGAACGCGCCGCGGTCCACGGCGCCGCCGACGAGAATCTCTCGCTTGCCCGCATGGTTGGCCGGTCCTACGACTCCCTCGGTCTCCATGCGCTCCACCAGCGAGGCGGCCTTGTTATAGCCGACCGATAGACGGCGTTGTATGTAGCTCGTCGAGCACTTGCCATCCCGAAGGACAATCGCCACCGCGCGGTCGTAAAGATCGCCGGCTTCCTCCGAATCCATCGTTCCGGGAGACAGGGCGTCTGCGACGGCGTCTGGATCAAAGCCATCGTCGGCGGTGATGGCTTCAAGATACTCCGGATGGCCCTGAGTCTTCAGATGCGCGACGATCTTCTCAACCTCGCTGTCCGACACGAAAGGGCCGTGGACACGTGAGATGCGGCCCCCGCCGGCCATGTAGAGCATGTCGCCCTGACCCAATAGTTGTTCTGCGCCCTGTTCTCCGAGGATCGTGCGGCTATCGATTTTCGAGGTGACCTGGAATGAAATGCGCGTCGGAAAATTCGCCTTGATGGTGCCGGTGATGACGTCCACCGAAGGGCGCTGGGTGGCCATGATGAGATGGATTCCGGCTGCTCGCGCCATCTGCGCCAGGCGCTGGATTGCGCCTTCAATGTCCTTCCCGGCGACCATCATCAGGTCAGCCATCTCATCCACAATGACGACGATGTAGGGCAGGGGCGCAAGGACCATCTCTTCGCGTTCGTAGATGGCCTCGCCGGTATGCCGGTCGAAGCCTGTCTGCACCGTGCGTGAGATCACCTCGCCTTTGCTCTGCGCTTCGGCGACACGGGCGTTGAAGCCGTCGATGTTCCTGACGCCGACTTTTGACATTTTCTTGTAGCGGTCTTCCATCTCCCGGACCGCCCACTTCAGCGCGACCACCGCCTTCTTGGGGTCGGTGACGACGGGGGTCAGCAGATGGGGAATGCCGTCGTAGACGGACAACTCAAGCATCTTGGGATCGACCATGATCAACTTGCATTCTTCGGGCTTCAGCCGGTAGAGCAGCGACAGAATGAACGTGTTGATGGCGACCGACTTTCCGGAGCCGGTCGTGCCCGCGACCAGTAGATGCGGCATACGCGCCAGATCCACGATGACGGGTTCGCCGCCGATCGTCTTGCCGAGCGCGATCGCCAGTTTGTGCTTTGTCTTTTCGAAATCTTCCGACGCGACGAGCTCGCGCAGAAACACGGTTTCGCGCCTCTGGTTTGGAAGTTCAATCCCGATTGCGTTGCGGCCCTGCACCACGGCGACTCGGGCCGAGATCGCCGACATGGAGCGCGCGATATCGTCCGCAAGTCCAATCACCCTTGAAGACTTGATGCCAGGGGCAGGCTCAAGTTCGTAAAGGGTGACGACAGGCCCCGGGCGCACATTGATGATGTCGCCCTTGACGCCGAAGTCGTCGAGCACGCCTTCGAGCAGGCGGGCGTTCTGTTCAAGAGAATCCGCCGACAACGTGCCAACAGCGCTTTTCTTCGGCTCGGTCAGGAGCGCAAGCGGCGGCAATTCGAACGCGTCCTCCTTGAGAAGCGAGGGTTGCGCCTCCCGAACGGCGCGCTTGCCTGGCTTGATTGGGGTGGGGCCGGGTTCCACGACCCGGTGCGTGTCCGGCTGAGGCGCAAGTTCGGTCCTCGGCGCCGCAACCGGGGAGGGGGCCTGATCTCTTGAGCGCGGCGCGAACTGGTCCTCGAACACGGGTTCGCGGCGTAGTTCATTGCGATCACGCGCTGGCGCTGGCGAGACAGCGCGCGGGTGTTCGCTTTGGCGGAATCGATCAAGCAACCGCTTCAGTCGCGTTTTGACGCTGATGGCGGCATGGACGGCCGCTCCTAGCGACACAAGCGCAAGCGAAGGCTCGCCGGCTTCGTCTTCTTCCTCGGAGGAGCGCTGGCTCTGGGTTGCTTGCCGCCCGAGCCTTGAATCCTCCGCCTCGTCTAGAGGAGCGACCGAGCTTGATGCGGCTGAGAGCGAAACGATCGTGCAAATGCCAAACACCAAGACGACGACCACCATGCCTGCGCTGAACGTGCCGAGGATCAGCCGGGGCAGGGCGAGCGCCGCGTCGCCAATAACGCCGCCTAATCCGGTGGGCATTGGCCAACGGTCCGTCACTGGCAGAAGGGACGCCAGCCCGGCGGCGCAGATCGAGCCGCAGAGCAGAAGGAACACACGGGTTACGACCCGGTCCAGCCTGCGATGGGTGAGCAGCAGCCAGCCCCAATAGGCGACCGGCGCGAACAGCACCAAAGCGCTGATGCCCCACATCTGCATGATGAGGTCAGCCAGAAGGGCTCCAGGGGAGCCAAGCAGATTCCGAACCGAACCATCCGCGGCGTAGTTGAGGCTGGGATCGTAGGCCGACCATGTCGCCAGCGAGAGCGCGATCGCAATGGCGATCGCCACAATGCAGGCCCCGGCAAGTTCGGCCGCTCGCCGCGCGATATAGAGGCGCGCCGCGTCGGGGATTCGGTCAAAGGCGGAGAATGTCGTGGTGCGCATGAACTGACCGTCGCGGCCCTCGGCGTTCGGCAGGGTACGGGACGCAGCCTGTTGAACATCGAGTCGAAGCTAGCCGGGGCAGGTTAACGGCTGTTTAACCTTGTGGAGCCCTGAAACGCAAACGGCGCCCCGCGAGGGGCGCCGTCGCATTCATTGTTCCAGCTTCAGAGGTTGTAAGCGCGCTCGCCATGCTCGGCGACGTCGAGACCTTCGCGCTCCTGATCCGGAGCCACCCGGAGGCCGATCACGAGGTCAACGACCTTGAAGAGGATCGCGGAACCCACGCCAGACCAGACGATGGTCAGGGCGACGGCTTTGACCTGGGCGAGGAAAGCGGCGCTGAGCTCGTAAGCGCCGACCGCCAACTCACCCGGCTTGCTCTCGTAGTCGGGGATGCCGACACCGCCGAGCGCCTGGTTGACCAGAATGCCCGTCGCGAGGGCGCCGAGAATGCCGCCGACGCAATGGATGCCAAACACGTCGAGCGAGTCGTCATAGCCAAGTTTGTTCTTCACCGTGGCGACGAAGAAGAAGCAGACGACGCCGGCGAGAAGGCCCAGGACCAGCGCGCCCATGGGGCCCGCAAATCCGGAGGCTGGGGTGATGGCGACAAGACCCGCAACCGCGCCAGACACCATGCCCAGCAGCGACGGCTTGCCCTTGGCGCCCCACTCGGCGAACAGCCAAGAGAGAGCCGCGGCTGCCGTGGCCACGAAAGTGTTCACGAAGGCCAGAGCGGCGGTTCCGTTCGCTTCGAGGTTGGAGCCGGCGTTGAAGCCGAACCAACCCACCCAGAGCAGAGAGGCGCCGATCATGGTCATCGTCAGCGAGTGGGGAGCCATCATCTCGCGCGGATAACCGATGCGCTTTCCGATCATGACCGCGCCCACCAGACCGGCGATGCCGGCGTTGATGTGAACGACCGTGCCGCCAGCGAAGTCGAGCGCGCCCCACTGGAACAGCAAACCAGCGTCCGCCTTGATTTCGTCGAGCTTGACCTGAGCCGCCTTCTTGGCCGCTTCGTCAGTGGCGGCAGCAAGCGCCTTTGCGGCGTCGCCGATCGCATCCGGGCCGCCCCAGTACCAGACCATGTGGGCGATGGGGAAATAGACGAAGGTGACCCAGAGAGCCACGAACAGCAGGAGCGCGGAGAACTTCACGCGTTCAGCGAAAGCGCCCACGATGAGAGCCGGCGTGATGCAGGCGAATGTCGCCTGGAAGATCATGTAGGCCAGCTCAGGGATCACGACGCCATTGGAGAAGGTGGCGGCGACGGATTCGGGCGTGACGCCCATCAGGAAGGCTTTGGAGAAGCCGCCCACGTAATCGTTGAGGCTGCCGCCGTTCGTGAAGGCGAGCGAGTACCCGTAGAGCACCCAGATTACGCCGACGAGCGACACGATCATGAAGACCTGGGTGAGGATCGAGAGCATGTTTTTCGTGCGGACAAGACCGCCATAAAACAGCGCCAGACCCGGAATGGACATCATTAGGACCAGCACCGAAGAGATCAGCATCCAGGCGGTGTCGCCCTTGTTGGGCACTGGCGGCGTGGGGGTCTGCGCAAAGGCCTGAGACGCCATGGCGACCATGCCGATCGCGGCCACCGCCAGTGCGGCTCCCACCCCTTTTTTACGTACAAATTCCAAGGTCATTATGTGAACTCCCGAAAGGGTTGAAACTTGTGTTAGAGCGCGTCCGAGTCCTTTTCGCCCGTGCGGATGCGGACGGCGCGCTCGAGGGAGGAGACGAAAATCTTGCCATCCCCGATCTGTCCTGTCCGCGCGGAGGCGACGATCGCGTCCACGACTGCGTCGACAAGCTCCGACGACACAGCGACCTCGATCTTCAGCTTTGGCAAAAAGCTCACGGCGTATTCTGCGCCACGGTAGATTTCCGTGTGCCCTTTCTGGCGGCCGTAACCCTTGACCTCGGTGACGGTCAGGCCGTGCACTCCGACGGAGGTCAGCGCGTCGCGCACCTCGTCGAGCTTGAACGGCTTAATGATAGCCATAACGATCTTCATTTCAGCATCCCCGCTAGGCCGCCCGGCCGAAACCGCGCGACGCCCCCGATGGGCTCGGTTACTGCGCTTGCCCGGCATGTCCGCTGAACGAGCGCTCGACTTCACCAATCAAAGCACGTGCCAGTTTGCTTGCGGGGCAACCGGCGCAAAACCTGAATGAATCAGGCCTCTTTCGCAGGTAAGCTTACGTAATTTCTTTTTTTGCTCAAAAAAATTGCAGCCCGACGCAAACATAGGCGCCTAAGTTTTGTCCATCTTTGGCCAGTCGCTCAAGGATGGCGCGGACGAATGAGACCTTCCTGGACTATGGAAGCCACCAAGTCGCCACCGGCGGTGAAGAGCGAGCCTCGCGCCAGTCCTCGCCCTGAAATGGCCGCGGGGCTTTCCTGCGAATACAGGTGCCAATCGTTTGGATTGAACGGCCTTAGGAACCAGATCGCATGGTCGATGCTCGCGGCCTGAACTGTGCCCTCAAAGACGGTTCGTCCATGAGCCACGAGGGCGCAGTCAAGAAGCGTCATGTCGGAAATGTAGGCGAGCGTAGCCGCCTGCATACACTCATCTTGCGGGATGGGCTCCACGCATCTCACCCATAGGGCCTGCTTCGGCTCCGCGGCGCGTGCTTCGGGACCAGAGACGTATCTGGCTATATCGACGGGGCGAAGCTCAACCGGTCCCTTTCGCGCGAAGTAGGAGCGAAGTCCGTCCGGTAATTGGTCGCCTAGCCTCGTTCCAATGCGCTCGAGGCTCTCGAGTTCATCGGGCCCGGGGACGTCGGGCTTGGAGAAAGAGTGCTCCAGCCCTGGTTCGTACGCTTGAAATGACGCCATCATTTCGAAGATCACTCGACCACTTTGAACGGCTGACACACGCCGCGCAGAGAAACTGCCGCCGTCCCGCAGCATCTCGACGCGATATTCGACATCGTGCAGCGGATCGCCAGGTCTCAAGAAGTAGGCGTGAAGCGAGTGAATGGGGCGGTCAGCAACCGTTCTCCGAGCGGCGACAAGCGCTTGGGCGACCACCAGGCCGCCGAAGATCCGGCCCCGGGTCGTGGGCGGGCTCACGCCGGTGAACGCCGCGCCAGCCTGTCCCGCCACACTGAAAAGAGACACGAGATCCATTGATGCGCCTTTCCGCGGCGAGCTGTCGCCGTCCCCAGCCGCTTCTAGTATGTCCAGCCTGATCGTCTCAACCTCCTTGCGTCATCTGGAAAGATAGCCCGCGCTCGCTTAATTGAGACTGGGGCGAGCGCCCCGGGTGGCGCTGGCGGAGCGGAGACTTGCAGCCGATGTTCGACATTGCGATCGCCGGCGGCGGCGCCACGGGCCTTACCGTCGCTCTCGCGTTGCGGCGACTGTCCGGGGGCGCGCTCCGAGTGGGGCTCTTTGATCCTCACAAGGGGCAGCCGCGGGGCGGTTTTCGCGCGTCAGCTTTGGCGCCGGGTCCCCGCCGGATGCTTGAGCATCTTGGCGCTTGGTCCAAACTTGAGAGTTTGGCGTCGCCAATATTGACGATGCAGATCTCGGACTCGCGTCTGGAGGACTGCGTAAGATCCACATCGTTGCAGTTCGGCGCGGAGCCCGCAGCGGGCGGTCCTCTCGCCCATTTGGTGTTCCATCGCGATCTCGAAGCCCAACTTGCCGCTTGCGCCGCCGCATCGGGGGTTGAGATTTTTAGCCAGCGAATCGTCGCATATTCCGATCAGAACCATGCGGCTCTGGTCGAGACGGATGCCGGCGAAACCATTCAGGCAAGGCTGGTGATCGCCGCTGACGGGGCCGGGTCTCTGGTCAGGAAGTCCGCGGGAATCGACGTCCTGAAATGGCCCTATGGGCGAAAAGCCATCGTGGCGACCATCGCGCACGAGCGTGATCACCTGGGCTGCGCCACGCAGCACTTTCTTCCCGGCGGTCCATTTGCCTTGCTGCCGCTGCGTGGCCGCCGCTCTTCCCTGGTCTGGACCGAGCCGACGGACGTCGCGCAACGGCTGCTGTCATCGCCGAAGGACGAATTCCTTCAGGAGATGGAGCGCAGGGCAGGTTTCCAACTCGGCGCTTTCGCAGTCGAGGAAGGGCCTGCAAGCTTCGATCTGGCGTTTCAATTGGCGCGCACCTTCGTCGCCCCGCGGTTAGCCTTGGTGGGAGATGCGGCGCACCGGGTTCATCCGCTAGCAGGCCAAGGCCTCAACCTCGGCTTTAGAGACGCCGGATGGTTGGCGGACCTGATCATGGATCAGGCACGGCTGGGGCTGGACGTCGGTTCGCCAGATCTGCTCTCGAACTATCAGACGGCGCGGCGGTTTGATTCTGCGTTCAACGCGGCGAGCTTTGACCTGATGCACCGTCTGTTTGCGTTGGACGTCGCGCCGGTTCGGCTGATGCGCGACGCAGGATTGGCGGCGGTTGACAGACTGGATGGGGTAAAGCGTTTCTTTCAGCGCGAGGCGTCCGGCGTATCGCCCGGCTCGCCCCGGCTTTTCAGCGCCTGACCCTCCCGCTCCAAGTCGAAAACGCGCGCTTCTTCAGGCAGCATGATCGGAATGCCGTCCCGAATCGGAAAAGCGATCCGGGAGGTTCTCGAGATGAGTTCCTGGCGGACTGCGTCGTACTCCAGGGGCCCCTTGCAAACTGGGCAGACGAGGATTTCAAGCAGCCGTGGATCGACCCTCGACGGTTCCGACGATCGTGTGGGGGCGTCAGGCATGCGATTCCAGCCTCATGGACCTGCGCGATCCTACTGCAGCGGCGTTCGTCCGCCGGCGTCCCGCGCCATTTCTATTTCCGTGATGGCGACAAGGACTTCGGCGCGTGTTTTCAAATCTGCGGCCTCAAGCAGCGCTTGCTTCTCGCCCGGGCTGAAAGGGCTCATCATGGACAACGCGTTCACGAGCGCTTCGTTGGGCGCATGATCGATTTCGCTCCATTCGAGCTTCAGTCGGTTGGTGTCCGCAAAAAGCCGCAACGTCCGCAGTACGCTTTCCCTGTCGACGCCATCGTTTTCGGGACGAGGAAGCAGATCGCCCGCGAAGCGCTCGAAACTAACGGCGCATTGGCGGTAGGGGGTCGTCACCCGCAACTCTTCGGCCACGTCGAACCGCGCTACGCCCGTGAGAGTGATGACATAACGCCCGTCGCTCATTTCCGCGAGTTGCGTGATGCGACCAGCGCAGCCGACGTGATGCAGCGCAGGACTGGGGCCAGAAACGAACGCTTTCTCATCGGGTTGGATCATGCCGATCAGCCGGTTCGCTTTCAGCGCGTCGTCCACCATGGCGAGATATCTCGGCTCGAAAATGTTCAGCGGCAACTGACCTCGCGGCAGAACGACGGCTCCCGCCAACGGAAAAACCGGAAGCACCCGGGGTAACGCATCGATATCGTCGAACGTGCGCTTCATCGTCATCCGAGCACCTGATGATTGCCTGATCAAGAAAAGAGAATAGCGGAAAGCTTGCGGCGCGCCGCGATTGTCGCCGGGTCCATTGGTCCCCACGCCTCGAAAAACTGGATCAACTGCTTGCGCGCCCCGTCGTCGTTCCAGGACCTGTCGCGGCGGATCAGTTCCAGGAGCGCGTCGGCGGCGTCGCTACGCTTGCCTTCGGCGTTCAGCGCGAGCGCGAGTTCGAACCGAAGCTCATTGTTTTCAGGCGAGGCGGCGACGCGATCTCTCAAATCCCCAAGGTCGCCGAGGGACGACGCCTGCTCCGCCAGCTCCAAGGCCGCGCGCGCGGCTTTGATGGCGGCATGTTCTTCATGACCTGTGAAACTCTCCAGCGCCGCACGGGCGCCTTGTGTGTCGCCTCCAAGCACAAGCGCCCGCACGAGTCCGCCCAGCGGTCTCGCATCCGCAGGGTCATGAGCGACGCCGGCCTGGAACGCTGCCAAAGACGCCTCCAGATCGCCTTCCGCAAGCGCCGCCTCGCCGTCGGCGAGGATATCTTCGATCGGGCTGGTCAGCGGGCCCACCAAGCGCTCGATGAACGTTTTGATCTGGCTTTCCGGCAAGGCGCCCATGAAGCCGTCGACGGGTTGCCCCTTCTGGAAGGCGATGACAGCCGGAATCGACTGAATGCCAAGCTGCCCTGCGATCTGGGGGTGGTCGTCGATGTTCATTTTCACCAGCACGACCTTCCCGCCGGCCGCTTTGACGACTTTCTCAATGACCGGGGTCAGCTGCTTGCAAGGTCCGCACCACGGCGCCCAGAAGTCCACCAGAACCGGGCGGGTGGCGGATTCCGCGATGACGTCTGCGCGGAAGCTGGCTGTGGTTGTTTCCTTGATCGAATCGCCGGCTGACGCCGCCAAGGTCCCGCCGAGTGTGTCCATTGCCGCCGCCATCGCATTCTCCGTCACGGCGCGCTGCAACCAATGCCGCCGATTTGTCCATTTGGTGAGAAAGTGGGGTGCATCAGGCTTCACGGCAACCGTAATCTTTCTGACGCTGCAAATTCCGTCTCCAACCGGTCTTGCATCTGGGTTTCGTTTCCGGCATATAGCCGTTGCGCACTGCTTGCGCATCGGATGCGGGTGTAGCTCAGTGGTAGAGCACAACCTTGCCAAGGTTGGGGTCGAGGGTTCGAATCCCTTCGCCCGCTCCATTTTCATGGAGATCATCCGTAAGCGGCCGTAGGATTTGTCGTCTCTCCATGCGTAGAGACCGGTCCGGAATGTCCTTGCAGCGTTGACCTTCGTGGCCATAGAATTTCGATCTATGGACGACATAGTCATCACCATTCGGCACGCCTCCAGTTCGGACGCCGACGAAATCGCCGATGTCCATGACGCCGCATGGCGTTCGGCGTATCGGGGGATCATTCCGGGCCGTGAGTTGGAGCGAATGATCGCCAGGCGAGGACCTGCCTGGTGGCGATCCGCCATCGCCCGCCGATCAGGTTTGCTAGTTCTGGAATTTGACGAGTGTATCGTCGGTTACGTGAGCTATGGGAAAAATCGGCTGCCCGCCATCCCGTTCGGGGGCGAGATTTTCGAACTTTATCTGCTGCCTGAGTGTCAGGGAGTGGGATTTGGCCGCCGGCTGTTCAATGCGGCCCGTCGCGACCTCGTCGCGCATGGCTACGCCGGCTCAGTCGTTTGGGCGCTGGCCGACAACCAGCCCGCGCTCGACTTTTATACACGGCTGGGCGGCGTGGAAATCAGGCGGGCGGAGGAGCGCTTTGGCCCTGACGTGCGCGAGCGGATCGCATTTGGGTTCGCGTGAGCGGCTGCGAAGATCGCTACCAACAAAGTCTCACTTGTCGCAGCAGGTCTAGCGCCTTAACGCTGCACGAACGCTAACGGAGTTTTGCATGCGACTCGAAGCCATCTCCATCGGGGCTAATCCGCCGAAAGAAGTGAACGTCGTCATCGAAGTGCCGATCGGGGGCGAACCCATCAAGTACGAGATGGACAAGGCTTCCGGCGCCCTGATCGTAGACCGCTTCCTCTACACGGCTATGCGCTATCCGGGGAATTACGGGTTTATTCCGCATACGCTCTCCAGCGACGGCGATCCTTGCGACGTCATCGTTGCAAATACGCGCGCCATTATTCCGGGCGCGGTGATGAGTTGCCGCGTCGTGGGCGTCCTTCTGATGGAAGACGAGGCTGGCGGGGACGAGAAGATCATCGCCGTTCCCTCGTCCAAGCTGACGCGCCGCTACGAGGGCGTGCAGAACTACTCGGACCTGCCCGCGATCACGCTTCAGCAGATCGAGCATTTTTTTACCCATTACAAGGATCTGGAACAGGGCAAATGGGTGAAGGTGCTCGGGTGGGGCGACTCTGCCAAGGCTCAGGAGATCATCCTGGAAGCCGTCGAGCGCGCCAAGGCCGGTAAATGATCGTTCGCTGACGCCAAGCTTCAGCTCTTTCGGCTGAGCAGGAAGATGGCCTGCTCGCCGAACATGTTCCAGACCCACCATGGCGCCGCGAAGCGCAACGGAGTTCCGAACTGGTCGAGCGCCACGGCTCGATCCATGCTGGCCCCAAGGGTTTCCACAAGCTCCACAAAATCACGGATCGTGCAGAAGTGGATGTTCTGGGTTTCATACCAGGGGTTTGACAGGATGCCGGTCACCGGCATCCGCCCCCTCAGCAATAATTGGGTCCGAATACGCCAGTGCCCGAAGTTTGGGAACGATACGATCGCGTGTCGCCCAATCCGAAGCATGTGCTCCAACACAACCTTGGGCTTGCGGGTGGCCTGAAGCGTCTGCGACAGGATCACGTAGTCGAAAACGTCGTCGGGATAGTCGGCTAGGTCTGTGTCCGCGTCGCCCTGGATGACCGACAGGCCCTTGGCCACGCAATCGTTGACCCCTGCCTGGGAGATTTCGATTCCGCGTGCGTCCACGCCGCGCTGAACTGAGAGCAGTCTCAACAGCGCGCCGTCTCCGCAACCAACATCCAGCACGCGCGTGTTAGGGTCCACCATGTCGGAGATGAGCAGGTGATCGGCGCGGGCGCCCGGGGCTTTGATAAGGGCCATGATCTCAGCTTGGGGTTTTGCGCTGGGGCAGACCCCGGGCTGATGCGGCCGCATCCAGGAATCCGCCAGTGGTCGAGATCAGGTCCGGCACGTCAAGCAGGAAGGCGTCGTGTCCCTTGTCCGTCGCGATTTCCACAAACGACACCGATGCGCCGCCCGCGTTCAGGGCGTGCACGATGGCGCGGGAGTCGACGGTCGGGAACAGCCAGTCTGACGTGAAGGACGCGACGCAGAAGCGCGTCGACGCACCCTTGAAGGCCCTAGCGAGAACGCCGTCGTAGTCGGCCGCAAGATCGAAATAGTCCATGGCGCGTGTGACATACAGATACGAGTTCGCATCGAAGCGCTCGACGAACGTCGAGCCCTGGTGCCTCAGGTAACTTTCGATCTGGAAGTCCGCCTCGAACGAAAATGTAGGCGCAGCCCGGTTCTGCAGCTTCCTGCCGAACTTACGATGAAGCGAATCGTCCGACATGTAGGTGATGTGCGCCGCCATCCGGGCCACCGCGAGACCCTTCTCGGGGCGGACCCCTTCCTCCAGATACCGGCCACCTCGCCAATTGGGGTCGGCCATGATCGCCTGGCGACCAACTTCATGAAAGGCTATGTTCTGAGAGGAATGACGAGCCGAGGTGGCGATCGGCATGGCGGCGAACACACGCTCTGGAAAAGAGGCTGCCCACTGCAGGACCTGCATGCCCCCCATCGACCCTCCGGCGACGCAAAATAATTGGTCGATGCCCAAATGATCGATCAACAAGGCCTGCGCCCTGACCATGTCGCGGATCGTGACGACCGGCATGTCGAGACCATAGGGTTTACCGGTGGCGGGATTGGTCGAGGCGGGTCCGGTGCTGCCCATGCAGCCGCCAACCACGTTCGAGCAGATGACGAAATACCGTTCAGTGTCGATCGGCCGTCCCGGCCCGACCATGGTCTGCCACCAGCCGGCTTTTCCGGTCACGGGATGTATGTTTGCGACGTGCTGGTCGCCCGTCAGGGCGTGGCAAATGAGGACAGCATTCGTGCGATCTGCGTTCAACTCGCCATAGGTCTGGTAGGCGATGGTGAACGGGCTCAGCAGGAGCCCTGAGTCCATACGGAGCGGCGTCGCAGCCGAGAAATGGGCTACCTCGCTCTGGGGCGCGTTCGCCTCCCCGCTTGCCGCCGACCGCGGCGAAACGACAATGGCCACGTGCGTCCACCCTGTGAAACTCGTTCTATTTTAAGAACAAGCCGTGCGATATATAGGTGCGCCGCCGGCCGCAAGTCAAGCGGAGCGCCTTCGTCTGGCCTACCCTTGGCCATTCCGCGCCTTTGCGCCTGCACGGACCGCTGCTAAGAGAAGTCTTCGCTCGAGCCCCCGAAATCCTGCACATCGGCGGCCGGGCGAGAGATGCCTAACCTCGCCGGAGCTTGCATGAACACCCTGCCCACACGTCCCGTTCCGCGCGCCGGCATCCTGGATATCGAGGCCTATGTGCCCGGCAAGAGCTCTGCCAAGGGCGGGGGAAAGATCTACAAGCTTTCGTCCAACGAGACGCCGCTCGGGCCGCCGCCATCGTCCATCGAGGCGTTCCATGCTTCCGCTGCGTCGCTGGACGTTTATCCCGATGGATCCGTGCGGGCGTTGCGGGAAGCCATCGGCGCCCGCTTTGGTCTAGACGCCGCGCGCATCATCTGTGGGAATGGATCCGACGACATTCTGCATCTGCTGGCCGCGGCCTATATCGGAGCCGGAGACGAAGGCATCCTCACCGTCCACGGCTTCCAGATCTACAAGATCGCCATCCTGGCCGCTGGCGGGACGCCTGTCATCGTGCCGGAGATCGATTATACGGCGTCGGTGGAGGAAATTCTGGCGCACGTCACTGCGCGCACGAAGATTGTCTTCATAGCCAATCCGAACAACCCCACGGGCACCTACCTCCCGTTCGAAGAAGTGAAGCGGCTCCACTCCGCGCTGCCCCGCAACGTTCTGCTCGTGCTCGACGCCGCCTATGCCGAATACGTGCGTCGCAACGATTATTCGGCCGGGATCGAACTGGTTTCCACCAGTGAAAACGTCGTCATGACCCGCACCTTCTCCAAAATCTTCGGCTTGGCGAGCCTGCGGGTCGGCTGGGCCTATGCGCCTGCGCATGTGTGCGATGCGTTGCACCGAATCCGGGGCCCCTTCAACGTGAGCGGACCCGCGATGGCCGCCGCGATCGCGGCGATCCGGGACAACGCGCATGTGGAGACCTCCGCCGCTCATAATGATCGCTGGCTGAACTGGTTGACGGAGCAAGTGTCTGCACTTGGTCTTGAAGTGACGCCCAGCGTGGCCAATTTCATCCTGGTTCACTTCCCTGACGTTCCAGGCCGCTCGGCTGCTGACGCGGAGGAGTTTCTTGGCCAGCGTGGCGTCATCATTCGTGGCGTGGGCTCCTACAACTTGCCTTCCGCGATCCGGATCACGATCGGGTCGGAAGAGGCCACGCGCGCTGTCGCCGCAGCGCTCAAGGATTTTGTGACGCAAGCGGGCGGGGGCATGCGCCTTGGCTGACATGGTTCTTCACCGGCTCGGTTCGCCGCAGTTCGAGCGTATCGCGATCATTGGGCTTGGGCTGATTGGTTCGTCGATCGCGCGGGTCGCTCGCACGCGAGGCCTGGGGCGTCACATTGTCGCGGCGGATGCGTCCCCGGCAGTGTGCGGGCGCGCTCGGGAGTTGGGCCTCGGCGACAGCGTCACCGAGGATGTCGGCGCGTCGGTTGCGGACTGCGATCTTGTCGTTCTGTGCGTACCGGTCGGCGCGACAGGCGCGGTGGGCGAGGTCATAGGACGGCATCTCAAGCCTGGCGCAATCGTAACGGACGTGGGGTCCGTGAAGTCCGCCGTCATTGAGGCGCTGTCGCCCCATCTTCCGGCGGGTGTGCACCTTGTGCCCGCGCATCCCGTGGCGGGTACGGAATATTCAGGCCCAGACGCCGGGTTTGCGACTTTGTTTGCAAACAGATGGTGCATCATTACGCCGCCCGAGGGGGCTGATCAGGCCGCTGTCCTGCGTGTTCAAGACTTCTGGAAAGCCTGCGGGGCGAACGTTGAAGTGATGACCGCCGCGCATCACGACCTCGTGCTCGCCATCACCAGTCACGTGCCGCATCTCATTGCATACAACATCGTGGGAACGGCAGCCGACCTCGAAGAGGTCACGCAGTCCGAGGTGATCAAGTTCTCGGCCGGCGGGTTCAGGGATTTCACGCGCATTGCGGCTTCCGACCCCACGATGTGGCGTGACGTGTTCCTGAACAACAAGGACGCTGTTCTGGAGATGCTCGGCCGTTTCAACGAGGACCTCGCAGCCTTGCAGCGCATGATCCGCTGGGGCGACGGGCAGGGGCTGTTCGACCTTTTCACTAGAACGCGAGCGATTCGCCGCAGCATCATCGAGCAAGGGCAGGAAACGCCTGCGCCCGATTTTGGCCGGGGATCCCCGCCTCAATAGACCGGACGAAGCTCTAGGTTCGTGCGCAGCGGTCCTAGGTACACGCGACCGTCGCGAAAATGGACGGTGACGGGAACGCCATTCGGAGGCTCGCGCGCGACCATCGCCTTGAGTATAGCATCCCCGGCTGGCGATCCGGATTTGAAGCCCGACCTGCGCAGCAACGGCTCCAGGCCTGCGACCCGTCCATTGATCGTTCCCGTCAGCCGCCGTTCGTTATCAAGGCTTATGGCGCCCTTTCCCTCCGACCGCAGGGCGCCCTTCGCAAAGACCACGCTTTCGAGAGTCGCTGTTCCTCCCGCCGCTCGCCACGCGTCGAGAATTGCGCCCAACGTAGGTTGCTCGGTTCGGATCTCGTTGAGGTCTGAAACAACGTGCCCTTCGACAGGGTCCACGTCTCCCAGCGCCTGGTCCAGCAGTGGAACCCGAGAAGGAAAAAGGCGCGCCTCCGCACGCCAGGTCCCGGCGGTCGCCGCCCGCGTCAGCCGCGCCTCCATCGTGCTTACGTTGACCCCTGCTGCCGCCGAAAACGACCCCGAGTTCTCGCGCACGTTAAGCCCCGTCGCCATGAGCGACACCCCCTCCAACTGACCGGGCAACCAACGCAGGGCGACCTCTAATCCAACCCATTCGACTTCGAGCGCGCCGTCCTGCGAGATCAGTCGTGCGGGACCTGTCACATCCGCCATAATGGCGAACGGGTCGAGCAGGCTGGCCCGTGCGGCGAGGCGCTTTGCGGCGAGCGTCGTATCGCCTGAAGGCGTAACGTGCCTCAGCTGCGGGTCCCCGCAATCTGCCCTCAGGGAGAACGGAAAACCGTGAAGTGTCGTGTCGCTGCAACTCCAGTATTTGCCGTTTGCGGCCTCTGCGGCGCCCCAATCCTGCACACGGGTTCTCAACGCATCGGCCAGGCTCCACCACAACGCCGAGTAGCCGCCGATGAGCGCGCCCCCCATCGCCACAAAGAGCAACAGGCGTGAGCGTTTCTGCGGCTTCATGCTCGCTCCATAGACGTCGTTGCTGAAACCGCGCCAATCATGTAGCTGCTGGCTCGCAGACAGAAAGCCCGTACCAATGTCGCATCCTGACTCATCGCGCGCCGAAGCTCCATGGGTGTTCGCCTACGGGTCCTTGCTGTGGAATCCAGGGTTCTCGTTCCTGGAGGTTCAACGAGCGCGAGTCACGGGTTATCATCGATCCCTGTGCATCTATTCTCACGTCCATCGCGGCACCGCTGAGCGCCCGGGGCTGGTGCTGGGTTTGGATCGGGGCGGCTCGTGCCTCGGCGCCGCTTATCGCGTCGATCCCATCGCTTGGAGCGAGACGATCGCTTACCTGAGGGAGCGAGAGCAGGTCACCGCCATTTACCGGGAGGCGAGGCTCAGGGTTTCGCTGGAGGGAGGCGAGCAGGTCTCCGCCATCGCGTACATCGTTGATCGAAAGCATTCGCAGTACGCAGGCAAGTTGCCGCATGATGCGATCCTGACCCATGTGGCGCAAGGCGTCGGCCAGTCGGGCGCCAATTCAGAATATGTCCTGAACACCCAAAGACGTCTTACGCAGATGGGCATCCGGGATCACGTGCTCGAGCGTGTCGCGGCGCGGTTCGCATCGTTCGGCGACCGCTGATCCCTACCGGGCAGGCCCGCCCATCAGGGACGGATCTTTCGCAAGGGCTTCCCCAACAAGCCTGTCGCAAGCACTTTCGATTTTCTCCTGCAGCAAGCGCGCGAACTCATTGCGTTCCAGCCCCGGAGGGATCGCCGGCAGATACTCGATCACCACTGTCCCCGGGCGTCGCACGAAGCTGCGTCGTGGCCAGAATAGACCGGTGTTCAGGGCGACGGGAACGCAAGGAGCATGCGCAGCCGCATAGATATGCGAGACTCCGCCCTTGTACTTGGGCTCTGCCCCGACCGCTCTGCGCGTGCCCTCCGGGAAAATGAACACCTGACGCCCTTGGGCGAGCGCGATCCCGGATTTCTCTGTCACCTGATCCAGCGCGGCCCTGCCGCTCGCGCGATCAATGGCGATCTGTTCGGTCGCCCGGAGATACCAGCCGAAAAACGGAATGAACGTGAGTTCACGTTTCAGGATGAACGTGAAATCTGTGACGTGCGTGATGAGCGCGAAGGTTTCCAGCAGGGATTGGTGCTTGGCTGCAATGATGCATGGCCCGCTTGGCAAGTTCTCATGACCCCGGAACTCCACTTTGAGTCCACAAACCGCCCTGAGCAGCCAGATTGAGATCGCCGCCCAAGCGCGTGCGACGCGGAACGCCGCTCTGCGCCCGGCCAGCAGCGTGGGGAGACCCACGACCATCAGCAGGATCAGGGCCGCGTAAAACAGGACGTTAAAGATCAGAGAACGGAGGATCAGCATGGACGCTAGATGCCTGAACGAGAGCTGGAAGAAAAGGGGCGTGCGACGTCTCTCCATCGCGTGCGTCCGAAACCATGGCTTGCGCAGCTGCGGTCACCTTGCACGGCGCAACTGATGGGTCACCACGGATTGGGAGATGAGGCCGGTCAGCACCGCCATGGCGCCCGCGATGACGACGACGGCTGCATACCCGCTCCAGCCAAGATCAAATTGTCCGAAAAGAGCCTCGACCTGGTCACCTCCAGCGTCGAGCGACCATCGCGCGGAGATGAAGCCCAACGCCACGAACGCGAAGACGGCGAAAAGTCCGCCAACAATGGCGCCCTTCATGCCCAGTCTCAGGAAATGGCCCCTGAACTGTTTGGAGATGAAAGCATCAGCCGCTCCCACGAAGTGCAGCACGTCAACGATTTCGCGGCTGCCCGCCATTGCTCCTCTGGTGGCGAAAGCCACCGCCAGTCCCATGGCTGCAAGGACGAGGAGCACCACGACCAGCGCGACAGCCACGAGACTCCGCGCCATCAGCTCCAATCGGTCGACCCAAGCGCGATGGTCGTCGAGAATGGCGTTTGGAACGCTGGCGCGCAGCGCTTCTCTCAATGACGTCACGTTCGCCTGCTGGGAGGAATCCAGTTTCACGACGATCAGCGTCGGCACGGGGAGATCGGCCATTTCGACGCCAGTTCCGAGCCACGGCTCAAGGAGCTTGGCCGATTCCTGGCGTGAAAAAACGCGCACGTCCCTGATTCCGGTAACCGAACGTGCGATCTCCCCCGCGCGGCGGGCGTCCGCCTCCATGTCGCGGCCCAGCGCGGGTTTCACCTGAATGGTCATTTCCCGCGCTACGGTTGAGCTCCAGTCCTGAGACGCATTCCGGACGAGCATGGCCGCGCCTGCGGTCAGGGTGGCGAGAAACGTCATGATGGCGATGACCGTCACCAGCGCATTGCTGGCGATGGAATCAGACGAGACGAGCGATAGCCCCGGCTTGAGACGGCCGGCGATCTTGGAAAGAGCGCGTTGCACGAGCGTCGGCATTGGCTGGCCTGCCATCGTTGAATCAGTCGTAGACGTGCAGGCGGCCTTCGCCCAGCACCAATCGCCGCGCCGAGTCGAACTGGTCCATCAGCGCAAGGTCATGCGTCGCAATTACGATCGACGTGCCTGACTTGTGCAGTTCGACGAAAAGCCTGAGCAGGCGGCGGGCGAGGCTTGGGTCGACATTTCCGGTGGGTTCGTCCGCCAGCAGCAGTTCCGGTTGGACGATCAACGCCCTCGCGATGGCCGCACGCTGTTTTTCGCCACCCGAGAGGATCGGCGGGAACGCGTTGATCCGCTCGCCCAAACCCACCCAGCGAAGCAACTCGAGCACCTCCGCCCTGTACGTGCGCTCCTCGCGGCCTTGCACGAACAGCGGCAAGGCGACGTTTTCGTAGGTCGTCAAATGATCGAGCAGCCGGAAATCCTGGAAGACGACGCCAATGCGCCGCCGAATCGCGGTGATTTCTTCCTTGCCGAGCGTGGAGGTCTCGCGGTCGAAGAGCTTGATGAAACCGCGCGTCGGCTTCAACGACAGCAGGATGAGGCGCAGCAGGGTGGTTTTCCCAGCGCCCGAGGGGCCCGTCAAAAACTGAAAGGAGTTAGGCTCAATAGAGAAGCTGACGTCCCGAAGGACTTCGGCGCCGTTTCCGTAACGCAGGCCTACGTTCTCAAACCGAACCAAGTGTCCCTCGCATGACCTTCGCCGACACCTACACCCGTCGTTAACTCTAAGGGCGGCTTAATACAAGCCGCCGGGTCATCGAGACCCGCTTGTGGAGCGACGTCGTTCTTATGACCCCTGCGGAATTGCGGTTGATGGCGTTCGGGCGGAAGAAAGAGAGACGGCCTCCCGAAGTCCTTTCTCCAAAATCCCCCGCGTCGTCCCCCAAGCCTCACATCACCTTGCGTCCGCAAGCCGTTCCGAACAGGGGCCGTTTCCGGGGGGTGAGCCTCTGCGCTTTTGCGATGGCTTTGTCTGTCGGACTCATCGGCGCCCGCAATCACGTCGTGGCGGCTTGGTCCCCAAGCGCCAAACTTTATGCAGCCGCCGGCCTTCCGGTCAACTTGAGGGGTTTGGAGATCGTCAGCCTTCGCAGCGTCGTCGATCTTGATGACGGGCGCAAAGTCCTGACGGTCGAAGGCGAACTGGCGAACATCACCGGCCGCGAGCTTAATATTCCTGAATTGCGGCTCTCGGTCTGGGGACAGAAGAAGGAATTTTATTCCTGGACGGCTGCTGCGCCGCGCCCTGCGCTCAGGGCTGGAGAGCGCATCGCGTTCAGGACGCGGCTCGCCTCGCCACCGGACGACGCAGCTGACGTGCTTGTCCAGTTCGTCAAGGCCGTGGAGTCCATGCCGCGTACCGAAAAGATGCGGCTGAGCTGGTTAAGCCCGCTCACCTGACAAGCCGCCTGTGCAATGCGCGGACGCTTTGCACAGGCGGCTTGTTGTTGCCTTCTCATCACGCTCCCTTGGGAAACGTCACGATAGTCGCGCCTTCGTCGGCGGGCGGATCCCGGTCTTGCTTGCCGACTGGCCTGCCGCCGACGACAAGCGCGCCGCGCTCGACGGTGACGGGGATCGCGGCGCCGTCTACGACGTCGCCCGCGAGGATCATTTCAGCCAGGGGATCCTGAACGTTCTTCTGAATCACCCGCTTCAAGGGTCGCGCGCCGTACGCAGAGTCATACCCCTTCTCGGCCAGCCAGGCGCGTGCGCGGTTGTCGAGCGTCAGCACGATCTTGCGGTCTTCAAGCAGTTTCCCCAAACGCCCGAACTGGATGTCGACGATCGCCCCCATGTCCTCGCGCCGCAACCTGTGGAACAGGATGATTTCGTCGACACGGTTCAGGAACTCGGGCCGGAAGTGCCCGCGCACCGCCTGCATCACCTGTCCCTGGACGGCGGCTGAATCCTCGTCGTCCTTCTGCGCCACCAGATATTCGGAGCCGAGGTTCGAGGTCATGATGATCAGGACGTTCCGAAAATCGACGGTCCGCCCCTGCCCGTCGGTCAATCGCCCGTCATCGAGCACCTGCAGCAGCACGTTGAACACATCCGGATGCGCCTTCTCGATCTCGTCGAAAAGCACGACCTGGTAGGGCCGACGCCGAACGGCCTCGGTGAGCGCGCCGCCTTCCTCATAGCCGACGTATCCGGGAGGCGCGCCGATGAGACGCGCGACCGCATGCTTCTCCATGTACTCGGACATATCCATGCGCACCATGGCGGTCTCGTCGTCGAACATGAAGCTGGCGAGCGCTTTCGTCAGTTCCGTCTTGCCGACGCCCGTCGGGCCAAGGAACATGAACGAGCCGATGGGGCGGTTAGGGTCCTGCAAACCAGCGCGAGCGCGCCGGACTGCGGTCGCCACGGCGTGAACAGCCTCTTTCTGGCCGACCACGCGGCGGGCGAGCTCGTCCTCCATCTTGAGGAGCTTCTCCCGTTCGCCTTCCAGCATCTTGTCCACCGGAACGCCGGTCCAGCGCGAAACGATCTGGGCGATGTGGTCCGAGGTCACGACTTCATCGACCAGAGCCCCTCCGCCATCCTTGGCTTCCGCCTCCGCAAGCTGCTTCTCCAGTCCCGGAACGACCCCATACGCAAGTCGTCCCGCTTCGGCGTAATCGCCATTGCGCTGGGCGATCACGAGGCCGTTGCGGGCGCGCTCCAACTCCTCCTTCAGCCGCTGGGCCGCGCCAAGCTTGTCCTTTTCGGCCCGCCAGCGCGCCGTGAAGGCCTGCGCCTTGTCTTCAAGATCGGCGAGTTCGCTTTCGAGCTTGCCGAGCCGGTCCTTGGACGCGCGATCAGTTTCCTTCCTCAGGGCTTCCTGTTCGATCTTCAGCTGGATGATCCGGCGGTCCAACTCGTCCAGCTCTTCAGGCTTGGAATCCACCTGCATGCGAAGACGCGCCGCCGCTTCATCGACCAGGTCGATGGCTTTATCGGGCAAAAAGCGATCGGCGATGTAGCGATGGGACAGCGTCGCCGCCGCCACGATGGCGGAGTCGGCGATTCTCACACCATGGTGCAGCTCGTACTTTTCCTTCAGTCCTCGAAGGATCGAGACAGTGTCTTCGACTGTGGGCTCCGACACAAAGACCGGCTGAAACCGCCGCGCGAGGGCGGCGTCCTTTTCGACGTGCTTGCGATATTCATCGAGCGTGGTCGCGCCGACGCAATGCAGTTCGCCTCTTGCGAGAGCTGGCTTGAGCAGATTGGAGGCGTCCATCGCCCCGTCCGCCTTGCCCGCCCCAACCAGCGTGTGCATTTCGTCAATGAAGAGGATGATGCCCCCCTCGGCGGCCGTCACTTCATTCAGGACCGCCTTGAGGCGCTCTTCGAACTCGCCACGATATTTGGCGCCCGCGATGAGGGAGCCCATGTCCAGGGCCAGAAGCTTTTTGTCTTGCAGCGATTCGGGAACGTCCCCGTCGACGATGCGCTTGGCGAGCCCTTCGACGATGGCGGTCTTGCCAACGCCTGGTTCGCCAATCAGCACAGGGTTGTTCTTGGTGCGGCGGGAGAGAACCTGGATCGTGCGCCGGATCTCCTCGTCGCGGCCGATCACCGGGTCAAGCTTGCCCTGACGCGCCGCCTCGGTGAGGTCGCGTGCGTATTTCTTCAGCGCTTCGTACGAGTTTTCAGCGCTTGCGCTGTCGGCTGTGCGGCCCTTGCGCAATTCCTCGATGGCGGCGTTCAGGCTCTGGGGGGTCAATCCGCAGTTCGCCAGGATCTTACCGGCTTCGCAGCTGCGCTCCATCGTCAGCGCCAGCAGGAGCCGCTCGACCGTAACGAAAGTGTCGCCAGCTTTTTGGGCGATCTTTTCGGCGTTGTCGAAGATGCGAGCGGTCGTGGGCGCGAGGTACAATTGACCCGCGCCGGAGCCCTGCACTTTCGGAAGCTTGGACAGCGCGATCTCGGTCTGCACCAGGGCTTCACGGGAGCGCCCACCCGCCCGGTCGATCAGGCCCGCGGCCAATCCCTGCTCGTCGTCGAGCAGAACTTTCAGCACATGCTCAGGGGTGAACTGCTGATGCCCTTCGCGCAGGGCGAGGGACTGGGCCGACTGAACGAATCCGCGGACGCGTTCGCTGTATTTTTCGAGATTCATGATGCCTCCTAGACCAAAGCCCGCGCCCCGTAGCGGCGCTGGCGCTTGTCACAAATCCGGCCCCGTAACGGCGGCCGTTTCAAGTGATGTAGGGGGGGAGGCCGGTTTTCGAAAGAGGCGGCGAGCACGCTGACCCGGGGATTGATTCAGGTCAGGCGATTTTTATCTCACAGTCGGCATGCAGTGGCGCGAGCCGTCGATCGGCTCGCGTCACATTGTTTATTCCCCGACCGGCACTTCGCCAGCCGGCGTGTCGGACGCACCAACGTCGCCCTCGCCAGGACCATCCGGCCGACGGCGACGGCGCCTGCTGCGCAGGTGATAGTTCGCCGCCTCATGCTCGGCGTCGGATTCCTGCCCGCCCGCAGGGTTGCTGGCGACCTGGCTTGCCTGATCCGTCAAAGCCTCTGGTTGAGGCACGGACCGCGGCGCTCCGCCAGTGATGAAGGCAGGCAACGCCGCCGCTACGGGCTCGGCTGCAGGGCGCGCTTCCGGACGAGGATCAAAACGGGGCTGGTCGTTATTGAACTCGCGTGGACCACGCTGTTGCTGGTCACGATTGCCCCGGTTGCGGTTCTGACCGCGGTCCTGAAAGGGCCGATCCTGACGGGGGGGGCGGTCCTGGAATTGCGGCCGGTCAGGCTGACGGTCCACGAATGGCTGCGGCGCGTTGAGAAAAGGCGCAGGCTGCGCACCCTGTGGCGGCGCAAATTGCGGCGCGACGGGTACGCGTTCCGGGGGAGACGCAAACCTGTCGTTGACCCCCCCGAAATCGTCGTCATCGTCGTCGTCGCTGTCCATCGCGTCGTTGGAGCGCACGAAGCCAGGTTGCGACTGCTGCTGGGCCAACTGAGCGGCCGCAATGAGCCGGAAATAGTGCTCCGCGTGCTGGAGGTAGCTTTCCGCCATAACGGGGTCGCCTGAGGAGTGAGCGTCCCGCGCCAGCTGAAGGTATTTCTCGGCGACGTGGTGCGCAGTCCCGCGAATTTTCACGTCGGGTCCATTCGACTCGTAGGTACGCGTCAGCGGATTAGGACCCTTGCGGTTGTTGCGTCCGCGCATACGCTTGTTCTGACCAGGTCTCATCGATCATCCTTGGGTGGCGCGAGGCGTCGCCGCGTTGGCCGGACTGGCGCAAGAGCCATAAGCTCCCTGCTCATGTGGCGGCTCAATTGGATACAGCCCCAGGCGCTCCGGCCTCAATAGCGACAAACCGCAGCCTATGACTGTGGTACTCAAGCCCAAGCCCTTGGAACTCAATGGGCTTTCGGGTCTGGAGTAGTACGCCTCACTGACACTCGGCGCATATCGCTTGCCGCGTCCGGGCGATTCTGAAGTCAACCTAGTCCCTTTTGAGGGCTTCGCCAAGGGGAGAACGGAAAAAATAGAGGCCGCGCACGTGGCTTCTCACGAGCGCATTCGCGCCTGGATCACCCGGTCGCGACCGCCGCTATCCTGCCGGGTCTCAATCCCTTCGAACCCGCCCGCGTCCAGCAACGCTGTTACGCTTTCAGATTGGCTGCAGCCAATTTCAACGAGCAGGAGTCCACCGCTCTTGAGCCACGACGGCGCTAAAGATGCGATTGATCGATAGGCGTCCAAACCGTCGGCTCCTCCGTCCAGCGCAAGGCGGGGATCGTGACCCGTGACTTCCGGATCGAGCGTTTCAATGACGTCGCTCTCGATGTAGGGAGGATTCGAGAGGACGACGTCAAATCGTTCCCGAAGCGGCTCACGCCAATCCTGCTCCAGGACCAGGGTGCGGTTCGACAGGCCAAGACGCTCGAAATTCTCACGTGCGCAATCGGCGGCTTCCCGGGACAGATCGAGGCCGACGCCTGATGCTTGGGGGAATTCCGTCAGCACGCCGGCGAGTATCGCGCCTGATCCGACGCCGACATCGAGAACTCGCAACGGCGCGCCGCTCCGATTGGCGAGGAGAGAAACGCACGTCTCTACAAGACATTCGGTGTCGCCACGCGGATCGAGGACGTTCCTGCTGACATGCAGGTCGAAAGTCCAGAAGCCGCGCGATCCAAGGATGCGTGACACTGGCTCACGGGCGATGCGGCGTTGAGCATAGCTCTGGAGGCGGGCCGCGGCCGCGGCGTCGACCGGCGTCTCGGGACGAACCAATAGGTCTACGCGCGACAATGACGTCGCGGCGCAGATCAACTGGCGTGCTTCCTCGTACGCAGCCTCGATCTGAAGCTCACGCAGGGCGTGGGTGAGCCGGGCCGTCAGGTCGCCAACGAGGTCGCCGGCTTTCGTAGGGAAAGTGGGCGGGCCCTTCGTCAAGACGCGGCTTTCTGCAGCACGCGGAACATCCGGCGAGCGAACGCCCCCGCATCCGCCGGGTTTTCACCGTCCATCATCCGCGCTTCGTCATAGAGCAACCAGATCGCGTCTTCGACGAACTCCGTCGAACCTGGGTCGCCGAGGCGGTGCGAGAGGGCGACGACCAGCGGGTGCGAGGGATTAACCTCCATGATCCGGCGAGATTCGCTATCCAGTTTGCCGTGCTCGGCAAGAAGGCGTCGCAGGCGCAGATCCGGTCCGCTTTCCGGCGCCACCAGGCACGCGGGGCTCTCGGACAGTCTGCTGGACGCGCGCACATCTGCGAGATCAGCCCCGATCGTTTCCTTCATCCGCTGGATGAGGGCCGCCACCTCGGCCGACGACTGCCCATCAGCGTTTGACCCCGCTTCATCCAGAAGCGGGATCAGGCTGAGGTCCAGATCGCTGCGAGTCGCCGATTTGAACGGCTTGCCGTCGTAGCCGACCGCCGTCTCCACCCAGAAAGCGTCCACGGGATCCGATAGAAGCAGAACCTCGATTCCGCGCGCGCGGAAGCCCTCAAGTTGCGGGCTGACCGCAATCCGCTTCGCATCCTCGCCGACCAGATAGTAGATAGCGGTCTGGTTCGGCCTGATGTCCGCCATGTAGTCGCTCAATGTCCGCAGGCCTTTGGCCGCCGACGTGGCGAAGCGCGCCATCTTGAAGAGGCTGTCGCGACGCTCAGCGTCTTCGTAGAGCCCTTCTTTCAGAACTGCGCCGAAGTTCTCCCAGATTTTGGCGAATACATCCGGTGTCTTTTCCGCAGCCTTCGTGAGTTCCTGCACGAGCCGGTTCGTTACGGCTCGCTTGATCGCCGTGAAGGCCGGCGTCTGCTGGATCATTTCCCGTGAGACGTTCAAGGGCAGGTCCGCAGTGTCGACCAGCACGCGGGCGAAGCGCAGCCATCCGGGGAGCAGATCGCAATCGTCGGAGATCAGGACGCGGCGAACATACAGCTTCGCCTTGCCCTTTCGCGCGGGGTCGAACAGGTCGAGAGGCCGGGAACCGGGGATGAAGGCGAGAGCCGTGTACTCGATTCGGCCTTCAGCCCGCCAGTGCGCCGTGAGGGCAGGTTCGTCGAACTGGTGCGCGAAGGAGCGATAGAACTCTGTATAGTCCTCAGACGTGATTTCGCTCTTGGGCTTGGTCCAGAGAGCACTGCCGTCGACGAGGCGTTCGGACTGGTCGGAAGAGCCTGCGCGCAGCTCAACGGGAACGGAGATTGCGCCCGAATGCTCGCGAACGAGTCGTTCAATGGTCCACTTGTCGCAATAGCTGGAAGCTGAATCCTTCAGGTGGAGGACGACGCGAGTGCCGCGTGCGGGGGCGTTTGCCTCGGGCGCCGGCGCGATTGTGTAGGCGCCTCCGCCGTCCGACGACCAGAGCCACGCCTCCGCAGACCCGGCTTTCCGCGTCGTGACGTCCACCCGGTCGGCGACCATGAAGGCGGAATAGAAGCCGATCCCGAACTGTCCTATCAGGCGGGCGTCGGAATCGCCGCCGCCTTCAACCTCTCGGTCTTCTTTCTCAGCCTCATCGCTTTTCTGTCCCGCCAGCCGGTCCAGAAAGGCGCGTGTGCCGGAACTGGCGATCGTGCCGAGAGCGCCGACGAGGTCGTCGCGGTCCATGCCAATCCCGTTATCCGATACCGCAATGGTCTTGGCGTCGGCATCGAGATCGATCGTAATCAGCGGTTCGGAGTCCGCGCCGGCGAGATCCGGATTCGCGATGGCCTCGAACCGCAGCTTCTCGCAAGCGTCGGCCGCGTTCGAGATGAGTTCACGGAGAAAGATGTCCTTGTCGGAGTAAACCGAATGCACCATCAGGTGCAGAAGGCGGGCGACATCCGCCTTGAAGGCGTGCTGCCCGGGGGCCTGCGCTGGATCTTCAGTCTCAGAATTCACGTCCGCTCTCGCTGAAAAAGGGCCGAGGAATCGCCTCGCGCTGGACCCTCATATCGCGAACGCCGCCATCCGTTTCAAGAACATCCTCAAAAACGGAAAAAGGCCGACCGGAGCAAAGCTCCGGCCGGCCCACATCGCCTGTCTCCCTGAGGGAGAGCCTCCCGACCCAACCACTCCCAGGGGGCTGGGGGGCTGACGAAATCCGGGAACAATCGGATCGGACGCGAGAGGCGACTAGGGGGAGTATCTAGGTCGATCCGGGCGCGTCTTCGGCCTAATCGCGGCGAAATCATGAATTTGCGTCTTATCTGCTTGAAGCTGATCTGGGCGCATCGCTCTTGCGCGCCGCGCCCCTGCGGGGCAATGATATGAAGCAGGAGGCGCGATGAACGATCGCGATAGCACGCCCGGCCAGGCGACCGGTGGGGCCTGGACCGAAGCTCCCACCGAGCCGGGGAGCGCCACCATTCTTCGGCCGTTCGTCCAACACATAGGGGGGAGCGCACGGCCTGCCGCGCCCATCGTCGTGTCGTTCGACCGACGTGAACTTGGCCATATCCTTCAGGTCTACGGACGCAAGGTGGCTGAAGGGGAATGGCGCGACTACGCGATGGACTTTCTGCCTCACAAGGCGATCTTCTCCGTGTTCAAGCGCACGTCCGACGTGCCGCTTTACACGATCGAGAAGGATCCCAAACTTGCGCGGCGGCAAGGCGCATATGCCGTTGTATCGTCCAATGGCATGATCCTGCGGCGCGGCCATGAACTTCCCCGGGTGCTGGCCGTCCTGGACCGCAGAATCAAGCTGGTTGGAGGCTCATGAAAAAGGCTCCGGATTTCTCCGGAGCCTCGGTCGTCAGCAATCGCAGTTCAGCCTATTCGTCGCGCGAACCAGTCAACGCCAGGATGAACTGGAACATGTTGATGAAGTTCAGGTAAAGCGACAGCGCGCCCATCACCGAGGACTTCTGCATCATTTCGCCGCTGCCGGCGAGATAGCTGTAGTCGTCCTTGAGGCGCTGGGTGTCCCAGGCCGTGAGGCCGGCGAAGATCAGCACGCCAATGGAGCTGATGGCGAAGCCAAGCACGCCGGACTGCATGAAGATGTTCACGACGCTCGCGACCATGAGGCCGATCAACCCCATGACCAGGAACGAGCCCATGCCCGAAAGGCTGCGCTTGGTCGTGTAGCCGTAGAGGCTAAGGCCGCCGAAGGCGATCGTCGTCACCATGAGCGCATTGACGATGCTGCCAACCTTGAACACGAGGCCGATCCAGCCCATCGAAAGGCCCATGACGGCCGCGAAGGCCCAGAAGGTGCCAAGCAGGGCCGTATAGCTCATCCGTTCGAAGCGCCAGGAGAGCACGAAGACGAACGCCAGGGGAGCAAGCATGATGACCCAGCGCAAGGGCGAGCCGTACAGCATCTGGGTGATCGGGTGAGCCCGGCCAAGCATGAACACGCCCATGGCGACAAGCGCCGAGATGGCGAGCGCCAGCGTCATGTGATTGTAGATGCCCAGCATGTAAGAGCGCAGGCCCTGGTCGATCTCGGCTGCGCCGGACCGGGCTACGCCTGAACCCCAGCGGGCAGTCGCGTTGCGGTCGAAATCGGACATGTGTTCCTCTCAATGTGACTTGTCGAGGGGCCGAACGACAGCCCCCACGGCAGCGGGCCAACGGGCGGCGCCGCCTCGATCTCAATATGGATCGGCGGACCCGCGCGCACAAGCGGCCGAGTTCAAAATTCCGCGCTTAACCTGACCAGAAAACAGTTACTTGCCAGCTTTTACAAGTTCAAATTCCGTATTAATACGGAGGTATACTATAGATCTTTTAGATGCCGGGCCGGCTTCTGCCCCAAAACGCGCCACGTCGAAGCCAGCCCTAGCGTCAACGTAGTCAGCAAAGCCAGCGCCGCGGTCAGCCCTGCCGACGACCACGCCCATACGAATTCTTCAAGCAACATAAGTTTGGTGACTATCGCCCAAGCTGCGAGCCCTCCGGCGGCCACCGAGAAAGCAGCTGTCGCCAAGCCCAAGATCCCGTACTCCAGCACATAGGCAAGCAGCAGGCGGCCGCGTGTCGCGCCGAGCGTCTTCAACACCACCGCGTCGTAAACCCGCTCCCTTTGGCCCGCCGATAGAGCGCCCGCCAGAACGAGGACCGAAGCCGCCAGGGTGATTGACGTGGCCCCCCGAACTGCGAACGCCAATTGATCGACGATCCGTGAGATCGCCTCCAGGGTGTCTTTCACCCGCACGCTGGTCACGGACGGGTAAGCGTTCGCCACCTGCTTCAGCAGGGAAAGCTCCGCTCCGGTCTCTGTCCCAGCCGGAAAAGCCGCTGTCGCGAGATACATGTGAGGCGCGCCGGCGAACGTGCTGGGTGAGAAGACAAACACGAAATTGATCCCGAAGGAGCGCCAGTTCACCGTCCTCACGTTGGCGACCCGGGCGGTGACGTTACGCCCCAGAACGTTCACCGTGATGGAGTCGCCAATCGAAAGCCCCAGACCTGTCGCGATCTGCGCTTCAAGCGACACCAGCGGCGGACCACGGTAATCTCTCGGCCACCACTCCCCGCCCGCAAGCTTCGAACCTTCCGGAACGTCCGCCGCGTAAGTGATGCCACGGTCGCCTTCCAGGACCCACGCGGCCTGCTCCGCGGCGTTTATCTTCTCGACCGGGACCTCATTCACCCGGACCAGGCGTCCACGCATCATCGGCGCCCGCTCGAGGCGAGCCGTCGGCGCTCTTGCGACGATGAAGGCGTCGAACGCGTCGACCTGGCGGTTGGGAATATCGAGGAAAAAGAAACTCGGCGTCCTCCCGGCCATGCCTTGCTGCAATTGACCCCGGATATTGGCGTCGATGAGCGTCAGGGTGACGAGAAGAGCCAGCCCAAGGCCAAGTGACAGCACCAGCGACTGAGTGAGTGCGCCGGGGCGGTGGATGTTTGCGATGGCGAGGCGGACTTCAGTGCGCCGGGCACGTGGCGCGCGCCGCGCCAGATACATCAGCCCAGCGCCAACCAGGCGCAACAGGACGAATCCGCCGAACGTCGCGGCCACGTAGATCATCGTGATTTTTCGGTCCGTCGACAGGACGACGATGGACGCGATCAGCGCAACGCCGGCCGCAGTGGCCATCGCCACGTATCGGACGCGAGGCCATCGCGCGCTCGCGTCGATCCGGTCGCGAAACAGGGCGGCGACGGAGACGTCATGCGTCCGGCCAAGCGCCGCGAGGGAGAAGGCGAGCGCCGTGAGAAAGCCGTAGAGCATCCCGGCGGCCGCCTGCGCGGGATAAAAGGCCGGCTCGAAGGGCGCCGGAAGCGAAGGTCCTATAACGCTCGCCAACAGGAAGGGGAGACAAGCCCCCAAGGTGACGCCCGCCAGAACCCCGATGCCAGTGACAAGCATGACTTCAAGAAGCGCCGCCGCGAACACGTATCCACCCGTGGCGCCGACCGCCTTCAGCGTCGCGAGATCAGGCGTCTTGCGTTCTACGTAGGCCCGCACGGCGTTGGCGACCCCAACGCCGCCGATCACGAGGGCGGTGAGCCCCACGAGAGTCAGGAATTGGCTGAACCGGCTGAGATTCTTTGAAAACTGGTTTGAGACGTTGGCTCTGGTTCGAACCTGCCAGCCCGCTTCAGGAAAACGCGCTTCCGCCGATTGGGCGAGGCTTTGCACGGCGTCGTCGCTCGCCGTAACGGCGCCTGCGGGCGGTGAAACCAAGAGCCGGTAGGTCCAGCGCACGAGCGATCCCGGCTGAAGCAAGCCGGTGGTGCGCAGCGCGTCCTGCGATATGATCGCCCGCGGCCCGAAGCCTACGCCGCCTGCGAGCTTGTCGGGCTCCGAGACGAGAAGGGCTCGGAGCTCAAGCGGCGCATCCCCGATCAGGATGCGGTCGCCGACCTTCAGATCCAGCCGCGAGGCTAGGGAATCCTCCGCCACAAACCCATAGAGGCCATGGCGTAAGCCGGTCAGGTCCGCGATGGAGCGCAGCGGCTGCGTGGCCAATTTGCCAAGCCTCGGGTAATCAGGGCCAATCGCCTTCAGCTCGACGAGCGTCGAGTCTCCGTCCTCCTTGCGCGCCATGGCTCGCATCGTGGCGATTTCGGAGACGTCTCCGAGCGCGCTGACCCAGTTTCGTTCGTCCGCGTTCATCTCCCGATGAATGAGGCTCAACGAGAGGTCCCCCCCGAGTATCTGGCGCCCCTCGCGCGAGATCGAGTCGGCAAGGCTGCGCGCCGTGGAGTTGACCCCGACGATGGCGGTTACGCCCAGCGCGATGCAGGCAAGGAAAACGCGGAAGCCACGAAAGCCGCCCCGCAGATCGCGCCACGACAGGCGGATCGCGAGCGAGAGCGATGCACGAAGGCCGAGCGCCGAGCGGCTCATGCGCTTGCCGGAACTGCGGGCGCGTCGACGCGGCCCGAGCGTAGCCGAATCATTCGGTCGCACCGCTGCGCCAGCGCGTTGTCGTGCGTCACAAGTATCAGAGTTGAGCCGCGGCGCCGTCTGGCGTCGAACAGGAGCGCAATGATCGCCTCTCCGTTCGCTTCATCGAGATTCCCCGTCGGCTCGTCGGCGACAAGGATCGCGGGGTGAGGGGCCAGCGCGCGGGCGATCGCCACGCGTTGCTGCTCGCCGCCCGACAACTGGGCCGGATAGTGCGACAGGCGTTCGCCCAGCCCTACGCCCCGAAGTTCCGCCTCGGCGCGCTGGAAGGCGTCCGAAGCCCCCGCCAGCTCCAGCGGCACGGCCACGTTTTCCAGGGCGGTCATAGTGGGAATGAGGTGGAACGACTGAAAGACGATTCCGATGCGAGCGCCGCGAAAACGCGCGAGCTGGTCCTCGCTCATGGCGTCCAGCGATTGGCCTTCGACGATCACGGACCCGGAATCGGGCCGCTCAAGACCCGCCATCGTCATCAAAAGAGTCGACTTGCCAGATCCCGACGGGCCGACCAGACCAACCGCTTCACCAGGCTGGACGGAAACCGAGACGCCCTGCAGCACATTGACGCGGGCGGCGCCACTTCCGAGACTAAGGCGGACGTCCTTCATCTCGATCGCCGGACGTTCAGCCATACATAGTCCCTCAGGAGGCGTGCGCTATCGCATGCTTTGGTGAAGAGATCGATATCCGGGGCTGGGCCCCGCTGACATATGGGGTTCATTTGCGCTGGTTCCATGTCCTCGTCGTCGCCGCGCTGGCGCTGAGCGCCGCAGCCGGCTCAGCCATCGCCAAGCCCATGCGCCTTCTGGTGCTGGGCGACAGTCTCACGGCCGGATACGAGTTGCCTGGAGACGCCGCCTTTCCGGCTGTGCTCGAAAGGGCCCTGCAGGCGAAGGGCGTCGATGTGTCCGTCATCAACGCCAGCGTTTCAGGGGATACTGCGAGCGCAGCCGCCGAGCGGCTGGAATGGGCCCTCGGGGAGGGAGCGGACGCGGTGATCGTGGAGCTTGGCGCCAACGACATGTTGCGCGGGATCGACACCGGGGTGACGCAGCGCGCGCTTGACGACATCCTGGGACGCCTGCGCGCTCGGAACATCCCGACGCTTCTGGCCGGAATGCTCGCCGCCCCCGGAATGGGGACGTCCTATGAGCAGGGATTCAACGCCATCTACCCTGAGTTGGCGAGGAAGCATGAAACGGTTTTCTATCCGTTTTTCCTCGACGGCGTCGCGCAGAAACCCCACCTCAACCTGCGTGACGGCATGCATCCCAACAGGGCCGGGGTGGAGGCGATCGTCGCTCGCGTTCTGCCCAGGGTGGAGGAATTGCTCGCGAAAGCCGCCGCCCCTTGAGCGACTCGACGACCGGAGGGAGCTTCGAATGCCTCGTCTTTTCACCGGCCTTGAGGTGCCGCTGGAGATCGGCCGTGAACTCGCGCTCTTGCGGGGCGGTGTCTCGGGCGCGCGCTGGATCAAGCCGGAGGATTACCACGTCACCCTCAGCTTCCTCGGCGACGTCGACGGCGCGTTGGCGCGTGACCTGACGCAGGAATTGGCCGACGTCGCGGCGAGGCGGTTTCCGTTGGTTCTCCAAGGACTAGGAGCGTTCGGCGGGAACAGGCCGCGAGCCATCGTGTGCAACGTCGATCTGAACGAGGGCCTTCGTCTCCTGCACGATGACCAGGAGAGGGCGTTGAGGCGCGCGGGCGCGACGACTGAGCGGAGGAAGTATACGCCGCACGTGACGCTCGCACGGCTCAAGGGCGCTTCAGCGCATTCCGTCGCGGATTTTCTCTCCAAGCGCACGCCGCCGCCGGTGCAGTTTGAAGCGACGAGGTTCGTGTTGTATTCGGCCCGAGCGTCGATCGGCGGCGGACCGTACATCGTCGAAGCAGCCTATCCCCTCGCCTGACTGCAAGGTGGGACGTCACGGCTCGAGGACGGAATCCCAGTAGAGATAGTCCATCCAGCTGTCATGCAGGTAGTTCGGCGGGAAGAGCCTGCCGTTCTGGTGCAGGTCCTCGACCGTCGGCTGGTACGGACCCAGGGACGGCCACATGTGGGCTTCCGCCGGAAGCCGGTCGGCCTTCTTCAAATTGCACGGCGAGCACGCCGCAACGACGTTTTCCCAAGTCGTCATGCCGCCTTTTGAGCGAGGAATGACGTGGTCGAACGTCAACTCGTCGCGAGCGCCGCAATACTGGCAGGTGAAGCGATCGCGCAGGAACACGTTGAAGCGCGTGAAAGCCGGGTGCCGGGACGGTTTGATATAGGTCTTGAGCGAGACCACTGAAGGAAGCCGCATCTCAAATGAGGGGCTTCGCACCGTCTTGTCGTACTCTGAGACGATGTTCACGCGGTCTAGGAACACCGCTTTGATTGCATCCTGCCACGACCAAAGGGACAAGGGGTAGTAGCTCAACGGGCGGAAGTCCGCGTTGAGAACCAAGGCCGGACACGACTCCGGCGAGACCGTCGGTTGAAAGTGAACCGTCAAGCCTGGACACCTCTCGGTCTCGGGCCCGGGAATTCGGGCCCGCTTCCTGAAGTTCCAGCAGTCTACAATCGCCTTGACGGGTTTGTGAAGGCGGCAATTTTCGATTCGTCGCGGGAAGGTGGAGCGGTTCTGCCGCCTTAGCGCGTCGGCACGGGCGTGCCGCTCCTGTAATCGTAGAAGCCGCGCTGCGTCTTCCGGCCCAGCCAGCCGGCCTCGACATATTTCACCAGCAGTGGGCAGGGGCGGTACTTGGAGTCCGCAAGCCCCTCGTGAAGCACCTGCATAACTGACAGACAGGTATCGAGCCCAATGAAATCAGCCAGTTGCAGCGGCCCCATGGGGTGATTGGCGCCGAGCTTCATGGCGGTGTCGATGGAATCCACCGAGCCCACGCCCTCATAAAGGGTGTAGATCGCCTCGTTGATCATCGGCAGGAGGATGCGGTTCACGATGAAGGCCGGGAAGTCCTCGGCCACCGTGGAGGTTTTGCCAAGCTTCTCGATGAAAGTGCGGGCCGCCTCGAAGGTCCCGTCGTCAGTCGCGATGCCGCGAATCAATTCGACCAGCTGCATGAGGGGCACCGGATTCATGAAGTGAATGCCGATGAACTTCTCGGGACGGTCGGTGATCGACGCCAGGCGGGTGATGGAAATCGAAGACGTATTGGAAGCGAGTATCGCCTCCGGCTTCACGGACGGGCAGAGCGCGGTGAAGATCTTGCGCTTCAGCTCTTCGTTCTCGGTCGCCGCCTCGATGACCAGGTCGCAATCTGACAGATCTTCGTAGCTGGATGAGGGAGCTATCCTTGCGAGCGCGGCCTTCCTGTCCTCGTCGGAAATCTGGCCCTTGCTGACCTGCCGGGACAGATTGCCATTGATCGTCGCAAGGCCGGCTTTTACCCGCTCTTCGGCTATGTCGTTCAAAACAACATCGAAACCAGCTACGGCGGCGACATGCGCAATGCCATTGCCCATCTGCCCCGCGCCAATGACGCCAATTTTTTTGATCACCACCGTCATGCCCGCCACCAGAAACAGCCGCCCTGCGCGTCAATCATATGCGAGGTTCCTTCTGGCACCAATGGTCCGAGTTCACCCTCGGGGCTTCGCAAGCTCGCTGGCGAGTTCTGGGAGCGCCGTGAACAGGTCAGCCACAAGCCCGTAATCGGCCACCTGGAAGATCGGCGCCTCCTCGTCCTTGTTGATCGCCACGATCACCTTGGAGTCCTTCATGCCGGCCAGATGCTGGATCGCGCCGGAAATTCCAACCGCAATGTACAGGTCAGGCGCGACCACCTTGCCCGTCTGGCCGACCTGCCAGTCGTTGGGGGCGTAGCCTGCGTCCACCGCCGCGCGTGAGGCGCCCATGGCGGCGTTAAGCCTGTCGGCGACCGGCTCTATGTACTTGGCGAAGTTTTCGGCGTTCTGCATCGCCCGGCCGCCGGAAATGATGATCTTCGCCCCGGCGAGTTCCGGACGATCAGATTTGGCCAGAGCTTCGTCCTTGAAAGCCGACGCGGCCTTGCCGGCCAAAGCCACCACCGGCTCGATCGCCGCAGACCCGCCTTCACCGCTCGCAGCGAAGGAGGCGGTGCGAACCGTCACGACCTTGATGGGGTCGCCCGATTGAACGGTCTGGATCGCGTTGCCGGCGTAGATGGGCCGCTCGAAAGTGTCGGGCGAAACGACGCGGGTGATCTCGGAAATCTGCATGACGTCGAGCAGCGCGGCGACCCGAGGCATGACGTTTTTGGCGGTGGACGTCGCGGATCCGAACACCGCGTCGTAGGACGGAGCCAGTCCGACGATCAGCGCCGCCATAGGTTCGGCCAGGTGGTGAGCGTAGGTCGCCGAGTCGGCGAGAAGCACTTTGTCGACGCCCTCAAGCCGCGCGGCGGCCGCGGCCGCTCCCTGCACGCTTTCTCCTGCGACGAGGACGTGAATCGGCGCGCCGAGCGCCTTGGCGGCGGTGAGCGTCTTCAAAGTCGCGTCGTTCAGCTTGCCGTGGTCGACGTCCGCCAGCACCAAGGTCGTCATTGGAGAACCCCCGCCTCTTCGCGCAGTTTGTACACCAGCTCGGCGACCGAGCTGACCTTCACGCCAGCCTTGCGGCCCGGGGGCTCCGTCGTCGTCAAAACCCTGAGGCGCGGGGCCGCGTCCACGCCGAAGTCGGCGGGCGTCTTCTCGTCGATCGGCTTCTTCTTGGCCTTCATGATGTTTGGCAGCGATGCGTAGCGGGGCTCATTGAGGCGCAGGTCCGCCGTGATCAGCGCCGGCAGAGAGAGCGTCAGCGTCTGAAGCCCGCCGTCGACCTCGCGGGTGACGTCAACAGTCTGGTCGCCCAGGGAAATCTTCGACGCGAACGTCCCCTGCGGCCAGTCCAGCAACGCAGCGAGCATTTGACCCGTCTGGTTGCAATCGTCGTCGATCGCCTGCTTGCCCATGATGACGAGGCCGGGTTCTTCCGCCTGCACCACGCCCTTCAGGATTTTCGCAACCGTGAGCGGCTCAACCGGCCCGTCGACCTTCACGAGAACGCCGCGGTCGGCGCCCATCGCCAGTCCGCTCCTGATGGTTTCTGCGGCCTGGGCCGGCCCGATCGAGACGACGATCACTTCCGTCGCCTTGCCGGCCTCGCGCAACCGGAGCGCCTCCTCGATGGCGATTTCATCGAAGGGGTTCATCGACATTTTCACGTTGGCGAGCTCAACGCCCGACCCGTCCGGCTTTACGCGGACCTTGACGTTATAATCGACGACCCGTTTCGCCGGAACGAGGATTTTCATCCGTCCCATCTCCCTGAGATCAGTTCAGCCGCTGCGGCTGAATCTGGTAGTCGTGACAAATTGGCAAGTCAACGCGCACAAGGCCGCGCCTCGCCCATGCGCTCCGGGACTAGCGGTTCTTGCCGGGCGTCCAGAGCACGTCTCCGCCGGCGGCGATGTTCACAAAGCGGGAGGCGACGAACAGGAAATCCGAGAGGCGATTCACGTATTTCAGGGCTGCGGGCGTGACCACTTCGCCCTCGCGGCCGGCGAGTTCGACCATCAGCCGCTCGGCTCGGCGACAGGTGGTGCGCGCCACGTGCAGCGCCGCCGCCCCGGGGGATCCGCCGGGCAGGACGAACGACTTCAACGGTTCCAGATCGGCGTTCAACTGGTCGATCTCGCCTTCCAGGCGCTCGACCTGCGACTCCACGATGCGCAGCGGCTCGTACCCAAGGTCCGCGCCGGTGTCCGGCGTGCAGAGGTCCGCCCCCAGGTCGAACAGGTCGTTCTGGATTCGCAGGAGCATGGCGTCCACCAGCGGCGATTCCGTCGAGGTGGCCAGGCGGGCCACGCCGATGGCCGCATTCGTTTCGTCAACGGTGCCGTACGCGGCGATCCTAAGGTCGAACTTCGGGCGACGCTCGCCGCTGCCCAGCGCCGTCGACCCCTTGTCGCCGGTGCGCGTATAAATCCTGTTGAGCGTGACCATCGCTATGCCTCAGCCGCGAAACCAAAGAACGGTCATCACCACCACGATGGCGAAGAACTGCAGGCCGACGCGCCAGCGCATCAGCTTCTGGGACACGTTCGGGCTGCCGCCCCGCAGCATGTTGGCGAGCCCGAGCAGCAGAACAACGGCGACTGCGCCCGTGGCCAGCGCGACGGCGATGTTGGAAAAGCTCATGTCCCATCCTGCAAAATGAACAAGGCTACGTAGACCGCCGCAGCCGTCCACGCAATGCGACACGCCGCCCGCCTAGTATCGACGGAGAAGCCGCTCAAGGTAATCGACTTCGTCTCGCGGGCGGGCGGGGTCGCTCAACCTGCGCCGGAGCTCCTCCAGGACGCGCTGGGCGCGTTGAGCCGCCGGAAGGCCCGGCGGATCGTAAAGGCTGCGCGACTGGTCGCCACGCTCCCGAGATTCGCGGCCGAGCGGATCCGGCGTGGCCGAATTGCGGCCTTGCGGGCCCGGTCCGTTTGGATCCCCCGGTCCCGCCTGATCGCCGGGCTGGTCCCCTGGCTGCATCTGCTGGGCGAGCGATTGGGCGCCGCGGCGAAGTCCCTCAAGCGCCCGCCCCTGCGCATCGACGGCCCGTCCCTGTCCGTCGCGGCCCTGGCCGAGTTGGCCCTCAGCCTCGCGCATGGCGTCCTCGGCGTCGCCGAAGCCCTGCTCGGGCTTCATGCCGAACTGGCGCATGCGGCGCTGGAGGTCCTCCAATTGACGGCGCAGCGCTTCCTGCCGCTCCCGCAGCGAACCTGGCGAATCGGCATCGGGCGATTCGTCGCCGCTCTCCTGCTCGCCCTGCTGGCTAGGAGAATTCTGCTGGTTGCGGCCGCGCTGGCCCTGCTGTTGTTGGCGTCCATTGCGGTCCTGCCGCCCCTGGCGGAACGTACGGTCGCGCAAGTCCTGCTGGTCTCGCATCATCTGGTCGAGCTGGTTGAGCGAGCGGTTCATCTCCCGCGACATCTGACCCTGGTCGCCGCGGCGGGCCGACTTGAGGTTCTCCAGGAGGTTCTGCAACTGGTCGAGCATGCGTTGCGCGTCGGCCATGTCTCCAGAGCGCGCCATGTCCTCCATTCGATCGAGCATCCTGCGCAGATCCTGGGAGGTGATCGTGCGGTTCTGCTGGTCGTTGCGGTCGGCCTGCTGGTCCTGATCCTGCTGGTTTTGCATTTGTCTGTCGGCGAATTCCTGCAGGAACTTGTCGAGCGCCGCACGCAGCTGGTCCATGAGGCGCCGGATTTCGTCCTCTGGCGCGCCGCGCTGCATCGCATCGCGCAGAGCTTCCTGGGCGGCTTTCAGGTCTTTCTCGGCGCCGCTCAGGTCGCCTTCCTCAAGCCGAAGCGCCATCTCCCACATCAGGTCGACCACCTCGCGCAGGCTGTCGTCGTCGCGCGAGGACTCAAGCCGCCGCGTGATCGTGTGCAGGCCCAGATAGGGCCCGGCGCCCGTCCCGAACCTTTCAGGATCGATCATGACCGCCTGCAGCGCCAGCAGAACGCGTTCGCGCTGGTCTGGAGAAAGCGCAAGATCGCGCCGCTGCTCAATGATGGCGCGGGCGAGCGGTTTCACGAAAGGCCGTTGCGGCAGAATGACGTCGAGCTCTGCGCTTCGCCCTGCGTTGCCGCCCTCGTCACGCGCGACAACCTTGAGGGTCACGCGCGCGCCCGCCCAAGGGTGTTCAGACAGGTCCGCGGTCGTCTCGGCCTCCCCGAGCCCCCCGGGGCCGGCGGGAAGTCCAAGGGGCATCTTGGGAGGCTCCACGAGCGAACGGGACGACCCGCGGCCTTCCCGGCGCGCGTTGCGCGGATTGGTGAATTCGACTTCGGCGCCCAAGACGCCATAGTCGTCTTCAATCTTGTAGCCGAGGATCAGCGAACCACGGGACGTGCCCTTCGGGTCTCCCACAATCGAAACCACAGGCGCCTTGTCGGGCGCTGCGGAGATGTCGAAGGTTCCCACGATTGAGCCCTGCCGCTTGAGAACAAGCTGAGCGTCTCCCTGAAGCGTCCAGCGCTGTTCGGCGTCGCGCGCGTCCTTGCGGGGTTCCGCGGCCGTTTCAGCCGCAGGAGGCTGAAGCCCTCCGGTCGCTTCCCAAGTGACCGCAGCGCCCTCGGAGGTGCGCACGATGACAGTGGAACCGGCAGGAGCGCTGGCTTTTCTTGGCTCGCCCGCTTGCGCGCCCTCGGCGGCGGTTCGCAGCAACACAGGAGCGCGTCCAGTGTACGGCGGTGGATCGATCCAGGCGTCTATCCTGACGCCTTGCGCCGCAGCGCCCGGCGACCGGAAGTCGAAGGCGGCCGCGACCCTGGCGTATTTCTGCGGTCCTGCCACAAATGCGGCGGCGAGGACGGCGACGAGCACTGCCGCGCGAAGCGCAAAGCGGTCATGGAGAGGGAGGCGGGGCGAGGGCGCCGCCACTTTCAGGCTCGAAAGGACCGCATTGGCGCGGCGCTGGTGAACGGCCCACAAGGCTCGCGTAGACGCGTCGCCAGACGAATTTGCGAGCGCATCGTCCAGGGTCGCTGCAGGCCGATGGGGAACCGCCGAATCCCTGTCGACGCGGGCGATCGCTTCGGCCCGGCCGGGAATGCGCACCCTCGAAAGCAGCCATGCTGGCCAAAGCAGCGCGAGCGCGAACCCCGCCAGCCCCGCGGCTCGCGCCCAGCGCGGCGCCTCGATCCAGAGGCCGAGCCAGGAAGCCGTCAGGAAGCAGCCGAGGACCATCAGGCACGCGACGAGACCGGGCCATGCCCGCTCCCAAAGCAGCGCAAGGCGCGCTGTCTTCGAAAGGCGGTCAAGAACGTTCGCCGTCGCGTCCGATGTCCGGTCCCTGCTGTCGTCCAACCGAGGCTCCTGATCTTGGCTCGACGACGCTATCACGCTCTGCGGCCCAGTCCCACATCACAGATGGGAGACCGCACGCGGAGAGGACTGCGGCGCCCGCCAGCCGAGACTGTCAGGTCAACCAGGACGGAAGTTTGTCCAGTCCAATCAGGTCCTCATAGGTGGCGCGCGGGCGCACGACGGCCCATTTGTCGCCCGCGACAAGCACTTCGGGCACAAGCAGGCGCGTGTTGTACGTCCCAGCCTGAACGGCGCCATAAGCGCCTGCGGACATGACGGCCAGCAGATCGCCTTGCGCCACCTGCGGCATGTCGCGCCCCTGGGCGAGGTAGTCGCCCGTCTCGCAGACCGGCCCCACCACATCCGCGACGATCCTGCCGGGAGTGGAGCTTCTCACCACGGGGCGGATGTCGTGATGGGCGTCATAGAGGGTCGGGCGGATGAGGTCGTTCATTGCCGCGTCGACGATCACGAAGGTGCGATTTTCGCCCTCCTTCAGATAGATGACGCTGGTGACGAGGATCCCGGCGTTGCCCACGAGAAGCCGCCCGGGCTCGAAGACGAGCTTGCATCCCAAGTTGTGGACATGCTTACGCACGACGTCCGCATAGCGGTCCGGATGATAGGAATCCGGGTCCTCGCCCTCCCTGTAGGGAATTCCAAGGCCGCCGCCCAGATCGAGATGATCGATCGCATGCCCGTCCGCCCTCAGGTCGCGGACGAAGTCGGCCAGCAGCGCGAAGGCGTTGTCGAAGGGCTCAAGATCCGTGATCTGAGAGCCGATGTGCATGTCCACGCCCGTCGCCGCCAGGCCCGGCAGAAGCGCCGCATGGGCGTAAACCTCGCGCGCGCGGGAGATCGGCACGCCAAACTTGTTTTCCGATTTGCCCGTCGAAATCTTGTGGTGCGTGCGTGCGTCGACGTCCGGGTTCACGCGGATGGAAATGCGGGCCGTCTGGCCGCGTGAGGAGGCGATGCGGGAGATGGCCTTCAGTTCGGGCTCTGATTCCACGTTGAAGCAGAGGATGTTTTCATCAAGCGCGAAGGCTATTTCACGATCCGTCTTGCCGACGCCCGAAAAGGTGACCTTGGAGGCCGGCACGCCGGCCGCGCGGGCGCGGCGCAACTCGCCTTCGGAGACCACGTCCATTCCTGCGCCCAGCCGCGCCAGCGTCCGCAGGACGGCCTGGTTCGAGTTGGCTTTCATGGCGAAGCACACGAGGGCGTCGAGCCCCGTGAATGCGGTCGAGAACACCTCGTAATGCCGCGTGAGCGTCGCGCTGGAATAGCAATAGAAGGGCGTGCCGACTTCGGCCGCGATGGCGCGAACATCGACGCCCTCGGCGTGCAGAACGCCGTCTGTTTCCGTAAAGTGGTGCATGTCGCCCTGCGTCAGAGAATGCCGTCGAGGAAGAAATCGCGCTTGGGCGCCACCACCGGGGTCTCGACGTCGTCAGCGGCCTGGGTGCTTTGGCCGCCCAGCGAATAGCGGCCCGCGACGGGCTGTTGGCCGGCGCTTTGGGGGCTTGCGGACTGGCCGGCGGGGGCGCCTGGAGTCTCCAGATTGCCGCGGCGTCCGCAACCGGTCAGGGCGCCCGCCAGCAACATCCCGGCGGTAAGTGCGAGGGCAGCCTTTTTCACGCTCATCTCCCAAAAGGACCAGTGCGGACGCTTATATCCGCTGAGCACAAGCGCCGCTAACGGTGCGCCTCCCCGGGCGCCCGCCAGCAATCTCGTGCGACAATTGGACGCAGTCTATCCCGTCCCCAGCGCCGACAGCCAGGCTTTTGCGCGGGCCTCGACGTTGGCGGGGCTGGTCCCCCCGAAGCTGGTCCGGCTGCGCACGGATTGGTCCACCCCCAAAACTGAAAAGACGTCCTGGGTGATGGAGGGCTCCACGGCCTGGATCTGCGCAAGCGTCAGGCCCTCCAGATCGCATCCGGCGTCGGACGCGATCTTCACGATCGATCCCGTCACATGGTGGGCCTGCCGGAACGGCATCCCCAACGTGCGCACCAGCCAGTCCGCAAGGTCCGTCGCCGTCGCGTACCCGGCCCCGGCGGACGCCTTCATGCGCGCCCGGTCCGGGGTCATGTCCCGCACCATGCCGGTGATGGCCGCAAGGCACAGGGAGAGGGACTGGACGGCGTCGAACGAGCCCTCCTTGTCCTCCTGCATATCCTTCGAATAGGCCAGCGGCAGGCCTTTCATCACCATCAGAATGCCGTTCAGCGCGCCGATCACCCGGCCGGTCTTGCCGCGCACCAGTTCGGCGGCGTCAGGGTTGCGCTTCTGGGGCATGATCGACGACCCCGTGGTGAATTTATCCGACAGCTTCACGAAGGCGAACTGGGGCGTCACCCACAACACGATTTCCTCGGCGAACCGGGACAGGTGAATGGCGCAGATGGAGCACGCCGCCAACGTCTCCATCACGAAATCGCGGTCGGCCACGCTGTCGAGGGAGTTTGCGGTGGGCCGGTCGAAGCCGAGCGCGGCGGCCGTGCGGTCCCGATTGATCGGAAAAGACGTGCCTGCTAGCGCGGCGGATCCAAGGGGGCACTCATTGAGCCGTTTGCGCGCGTCGGCGAACCGCCCACGGTCCCGGGCGAGCATCTCCACATAGGCCAGCAGATGGTGCCCGAAGGTGACCGGCTGGGCGGACTGCATATGCGTGAAGCCAGGCATGACGGCGTCTGCGTGCTCGAGCGCCTTCTCGGCCAACGCCCGTTGAAGAGCTTCGGCCTGCTCGTCCAGCTGGTCGATCGCGTCCCGGACCCAGAGGCGGAAATCAAGCGCCACCTGATCGTTGCGCGAGCGGGCGGTGTGCAGCCGGCCCGCGCCGGGCCCCACGATTTCCGCCAGCCGCGCCTCGACGTTCATGTGAATGTCTTCAAGAGCGCGCGAGAACGTGAAGGTTCCGGCCTCGATTTCGCCGAGGACCTGGTCTAGACCCCGGGCGATCGCCTGGGCGTCGTCGTGCGACACGATTCCGCTTTCCGCCAACATGGCGACATGCGCCTTTGAGCCGCGGATGTCCTGGGCGGCGAACCTGTAGTCGAATCCGATGGAGGCGTTTATCTCCTCCATGATCGCGTCCGGACCGCTCGAAAAACGGCCGCCCCACATTTTGTTGCTCATGTGCCGCCTCGCTGAAGCCGGGTAAATCTGATGCCGAACGCAACCGAACCTGACCCCGACCACGCCGCGCCCGCCGCGGGAACCGGCATGCGAAGAGCGGCGGTCGTCGCGCTTGTCAGCGTCGTCGCCATCGCGGTCGTATACGGGACGACCCGCCATGGGGGCAAGGAACCCGGAGATCAGGGTCCATGCGGCCCTGCGGCGGGCCTTGCGGCCAGCATCGCGCCGCTTGCAAAAGGCGAGATCGCTGCGCTGACGGTCGCGAAGGCTCCCAGAAGCGCCACCGAGCTGGCTTTTTTGACGGCGGACGGCCGCCCGGTCGCCCTGTCCGATTTTCGTGGGCGCACGATCCTCTTGAACCTGTGGGCGACGTGGTGCCTGCCGTGCAGGGCGGAGATGCCGGCCTTGGACCGGCTGCAGGCGAAGTTCGGCGGCCCAGGTTTCGAGGTCGTGGCGATCAACATCGACACCGCGCGGCTTGACCGGCGGCAAGCGTTCCTGAACGAGGCGGGGGTGAAATCCCTCGCCTTCTATGCGGACCCCAAGGCGGACGTCTTTCAGACGCTGAAGCGCGTCGGCAAGGTGGTGGGCCTGCCGACCACGATCCTGATAGACTCCCGGGGCTGCGAGATCGGCTCGATGGCGGGTCCTGCGGAATGGGACTCCCCGGACGCGTTCAGGCTGATCGAGGCGGCGCTCGCCCGATAGCGCCCGCCTGACCGGCAAAATCGGCCCATCGCGGACCGGCCTTTGTGGGCGTCTCGACGAAAGCCCAACCCCGTCCGCCGCTTTAGACGGCCTGCCGGGCTCTCGCCAGCGTTGCGCAGCCGCCTTACTTCCATTAGTGAAGCGCCCACACGGACTCCACGCAGGATCTCGGTGAAGGAGAGGCGTCACATGGCAAAAACGGATTCGAGCCCGATCGCGCATGAGCAGCGTCGCCCGCTCTCTCCGCATTTGCAGGTCTATCGCTTCGCCCTGACGATGGCGATGTCCATCATGCATCGAATCACCGGCGTGGGGCTCTACGCCGGCACGCTGCTCCTGGCCTGGTGGCTCATCGCCGCCGCCACGGACGCCTCGTCCTTCGCTACCGCGAACTGGTTCATGGGCTCCATTCTGGGGCGCCTGATCCTGTTTGGGTTCACGTGGGCGCTGTTCCACCACATGCTGGGCGGAGTCCGCCACTTCATCTGGGACATGGGCTACGGGATGGAGCACCCCGAACGCGAGTACCTGGCGCAGGGCACGCTGATCGGCGGCGCCGTGCTGACGGCGCTCGTCTGGATCGTCGCCTATTCCGTCCGCTAAGACCGATTGAGGAATAACATGGCCCAAGACACAGGCTCCATGCGCACCCCGACCGCGAGGGTGCGCCACCTGGGCTCCGCCCGATCCGGCACCCATCACGCGTGGATGATGCGCGTCACGTCCCTGGCGCTGATCCCGCTCACGATCGCGTTCGTCTGGATCGTCCTGTCCCTGGTGGGCAAGGACTACGGCGCCGTGCGGGCCATGCTGGGCCGCCCGCTGCCCGCGATCCTGATGCTGCTGTTCGTGCCCACGGGCGTCTACCACATGATGCTCGGCATGCGGACGATCATCGAGGATTACGTGCACGCAGAGCACGTGAAGTCCTGGTCGCTGCAGGCCAACACGTTCTTTTGCGCGGCCGTCGGCCTTGCGTGTGTCTACGCGATCCTGCGGTTGAGTTTCGTCTGATCCGGCGCAATCCGCCTGGCGTAAATCGCTAAGAGGTAAAATTCCATGGCGCATGTTTCGGCCGGCAACGGCTCTTCGGCCCCCAACGTCAACGGCGTGGCCTATCCAATCACCGACCATACGTTCGACGTGGTCATCGTGGGCGCCGGCGGCGCGGGCTTGCGCGCAACCGTGGGCTGTTCGCAGGCGGGCCTTCGCACGGCGTGCATCTCGAAAGTGTTTCCGACCCGCTCCCACACCGTGGCGGCGCAGGGCGGCATCTCGGCGGCGCTGGGCAACATGGGCCCGGACGATTGGCGCTGGCACATGTACGACACGGTCAAGGGCTCCGATTGGCTTGGCGACCAGGACTCGATCGAATACCTCTGCCGCAACGCGCCCGCAGCCGTGTACGAGCTCGAGCATTGGGGCGTGCCCTTCTCCCGCACGGACGAAGGCAAGATCTACCAGCGCCCGTTCGGTGGCATGACTACGAATTACGGTCAGGGAACCGCCCAGCGCACCTGCGCGGCGGCCGACCGCACCGGCCACGCCATCCTGCACACGCTCTATGGCCAAGCTCTGCGCAACCGCACCGAGTTCTTCATCGAGTACTTCGCCATCGACCTCATCATGAATGAGGAAGGCCGCTGCTGCGGCGTCGTCTGCATCAAGATGGACGACGGCACGATCCATCGCTTCCGAGCCGCCCAGACCATTCTCGCCACCGGCGGCTATGGCCGCGCGTATTTCTCCGCCACGTCGGCCCATACGTGCACGGGCGACGGCAACGCCATGGCGCTGCGCGCGGGCCTGCCGCTGCAGGACATGGAGTTCGTGCAGTTCCATCCCACCGGCATCTACGGCTCGGGTTGCCTGATCACCGAAGGCGCGCGCGGCGAAGGCGGCTATGTCACCAACGCCCAAGGCGAGCGCTTCATGGAGCGTTACGCCCCGTCCGCCAAGGATCTCGCTTCGCGCGACGTCGTCTCGCGCGCGATGACCATCGAGATCCGCGAAGGCCGCGGCGTGGGCAAGAACGCCGACCACATCTACCTGCACCTCGATCACCTTGATCCGAAGATCCTGCACGAGCGTCTGCCCGGCATCTCGGAAAGCGCGCGCATCTTCGCCGGCGTCGACGTCACCAAGGAGCCGATCCCGGTGCTGCCGACCGTCCACTACAACATGGGCGGCATCCCGACGAACTATCATGGCGAGGTTCTCACCAAGAAGAACGGCGATCCGGACCACATCGTCCCCGGCCTGATGGCGCTGGGCGAGGCGGCCTGCGTGTCCATCCACGGCGCGAACCGCCTCGGTTCCAATTCGCTCATCGACCTCGTGGTGTTCGGCCGCGCGGCCGGCATGCGGGCTGCGGAACTGGTGAAGCCCGGCGAGTCGCAGCCTGAACTGCCGAAGGATTCCGCTGACCTCTCGCTCTCGCGCCTCGACAAGTATCGCTGGGCGAAGGGCGGCACCTCGACGGCGCAACTGCGTGAAAAGATGCAGCGCACGATGCAGAACAATTGCGCCGTGTTCCGCACCGGCGAAGTCCTCGAGGAGGGTTCGCAGCTCATTCACGACGTCTGGCAGGGCATCGGCGACATCGCCATCACCGACCGGTCGCTCATCTGGAATTCCGACCTGATCGAGACGCTGGAGTTCGACAACCTGATCATCCAGGCGGTCGTCACCATGGACTCGGCGGTCGAGCGCAAGGAAAGCCGCGGCGCCCACGCGCGCGAGGATTATCCGGATCGCGACGACGTGAACTGGATGAAGCACACGCTCGCCTGGGCCAACGACGACACCCAGCGCGTGGCGGTCGATTTCCGCCCGGTGCACACGTATACGATGAGCAACGACATCAGCTACATCGAACCCAAGGCGCGGGTTTACTGAAGGGAGACGGCATCATGGTTGAATTCGCACTCCCGAAGAACTCTCGTCCGACCGCCGGCAAGACGTGGCCCAAGCCGGCCGGCGCCAAGTCCGTGCGCGAGTTCCGCATCTATCGCTGGAACCCTGAAGACGGCCAGAACCCGCGCATCGACACCTATTTCGTCGATATGGACGATTGCGGGCCGATGGTGCTGGACGCCATCATCTGGATCAAGAACGCGGTCGATCCCACGCTGACGTTCCGCCGCTCCTGCCGCGAAGGCATCTGCGGCTCGTGCGCGATGAACATCGACGGCACCAACACGCTGGCCTGCACGAAGGACATGTCGTCCATTTCCGGCGCGGTGAAAATCTATCCGCTGCCGCACATGAAGGTCATCAAGGACCTCGTGCCGGATCTGACGACGTTCTACGCGCAGCACGCCTCCATCGAGCCTTGGCTGAAGACCGACACGCCGCAGCCCGAAAACGAATGGAAGCAGTCGCCCGGCGACCGCAGCAAGCTCGACGGCCTGTACGAGTGCATCCTGTGCGCCTGCTGCTCGACCTCGTGCCCGAGCTATTGGTGGAACGGCGATCGCTACCTTGGGCCCGCAGCGCTCCTGCAGGCCTATCGCTGGCTCGCCGATTCGCGCGACGAGGGAACGGGCGACCGGCTCGACAACCTGGAAGATCCCTTCCGGCTTTATCGCTGCCACACCATCATGAACTGCGCCAAGACGTGCCCCAAGGGGCTGAACCCGGCGAAGGCGATCGCCGAGATCAAGAACATGATGATCGCCCGTCAGGCGTGATGTCGTGAGCGCGCGGCCCCTGGGCCGTGCGCTCGCCATGCACCCCATGGCGGCGACGCACTCCGCCCTCGCTGCGCGGTTGCCAGCGGCGCCTCACAGGTTGTAGGGGAGCGGGTCTCACCCTCAGGCGCATCCTCAATTGCCCCATTCCGTCTCCGCCGCCTACGCCGCAAGGGTCCGGGAGGGCCTGCTTGAGCCTGATCCGGCCCAGCAAAAGCTCGTGGCGCGTTTCGACGAGCTTAACGCTGAACTGATCGAACATCGGCTGGCGCGCAAATCGAGCCCGCTTGGCTGGCTGTTCGGACGACGAGACCGAAGGCCCGTACGGGGCCTGTATGTCTGGGGTTCCGTCGGACGCGGCAAAACCATGCTGATGGACCTGTTCTTCGAACGGGCGCCCGTCCGGCGCAAGAAGCGGGTCCATTTCCACGCTTTCATGGCGGACGTCCACGCGCGCGTTCACGCCTGGCGCCAACAAAAGAAGCTTGGCGCGGTGAAGGGCGAAGATCCAATCGGTCCAGTGGCCGAGGCGATCGCCGACGAAGCCTGGCTGCTCTGCTTCGACGAGTTCGCCGTCACGGACATCGCTGACGCCATGATCCTCGGCCGGCTGTTCACCGCCCTTTTCGCCAAGGGCGTGGTGGTGGTCGCGACCTCTAACGTCGAACCGTCCCGGCTCTACGAGGGGGGTCTCAACCGCGCGTTGTTCTTGCCCTTCATCAGCCTGCTGGGCGACCGGATGTCCGTCTTCGAACTCGATTCGCGGACCGATTTCAGGCTGGAAAAACTCGAAGGCGCGCCGGTCTACTATGTGCCTGCGGACTCCGCCGCGACGGCCGCCCTCGACCGCAGCTTCACGCAGCTGACGGGAGCCACGCGCGGCGTCGCCACGACGCTTCCGGTGCTCGGGCGCGAGGTCCTGATTCCGCAAGCGGCCGCGAGCGTGGCGCGATTCTCGTTCGACGACCTCTGCGCCGCCCCGCTGGCTTCAGCGGACTATCTCGCGATCGCCGAAAACTTCCATACGCTGCTGATCGACTCCATCCCGGTTTTGCCACAGCACAAGCGCAACGAAGCGAAGCGTTTCATCAATCTCATCGATACCCTGTACGATCAGAACGTGAAGCTGATCGCGTCCGCGGAGGCGGAGCCGACCGAACTTGCCCGAGGGCTCGAAGGACGCGAGGCGTTTGAATTCGACAGGACGGCGTCGCGCCTCATCGAGATGCGCTCGCACGAATATCTTGCGCTTCCCCATGGCCGGGCGGATTCTGCGGGCTCCGGCGACACGACCGGCCTGGTGGAGACATGACGCATGGCCCGACCGCCGGACGCGGAGCCCACTGACGCCCGCATCCTGCAAATTGCGGCCGAACACGTCCGCAAGTACGGGCTTGGCCGCACCACGGTGGTGAGCATCGCGGCCGAGGCGGGCATGTCGCACGCGAACGTCTACCGCTACTTCCCGTCCAAGCAGGCGCTGGTCGACGCGCTTACGGACCATTGGCTCAAGCCCATTGAGGCAGGGCTGCATGACATCGCGGACGCCCCCGATCCTGCCGACGACAAGCTGGAGCGCATCGTTTCAGCCGTCTACCGCGCTTACCGCAACAAAGCGGAGGTGGATCCCAACCTGTTCAATATCTTCGCGGAAGCCATGCAGGAAGGCCGTGGGACCGCCAGGCGCCACCGGGCGCGGCTCCAGTCCGAAATCCAGCGGGTGGTCGACGAAGGCATGGCGGGCGGGGTGTTTCGCCAGGGCGACCAGCGACGGGCCGTGGCGCTTGTGTTCGACGGGCTGCACCGCTTCATGCATCCCGTGGTGATCCGGCTCGACAGGGACGTTCCCAGGGAGCAGATGGACGCCCGGTTCGAGCGGCTGGCGCGCGTCGTCCTGCGAGGACTTGCGGGGCGCCTTTAGCCTGCAGGCGGTGAGAAATGACAAATTTTTAAATTTGTTACGCTCGATATTCAGGTAAAAACCGGTTCATCGCGCCTCCGAGAGACAACGCCAACCCACTGATTTTGCGCTTTAAATTAACTAGTCTCTCGCTGCCCCGAAATGTCGTAAACTACTCCTATACCAATGTCGGCCCGCAAGCTCCCTTGTCAGGCTGCGCGGTTGGAGTCACACACCCTCCGACTGCGGGCAAGAATCCCAATTTGACCTTTGAGATGAGGACCGTCCAAATGGCGCGTAAGAAGATTGCACTGATCGGGGCTGGACAGATCGGCGGAACGCTGGCGCTGCTGGCTGGCATGAAGGAACTCGGCGATATCGTCCTGTTCGACATCGCGGACGGCATCCCTCAGGGCAAGGCCCTTGACCTGGCTGAAGCGTCCCCCGTCGAAGGCTTCGACTCCAAGCTGTCCGGCGCGAGCGACTACGCCGCCATCGCGGGCGCCGACGTCGTCATCGTCACCGCCGGCGTTCCGCGCAAGCCCGGCATGAGCCGCGATGACCTCCTCGGCATCAACCTCAAGGTCATGGAAAGCGTTGGCGCGGGCATCAAGCAGCACGCGCCGGACGCCTTCGTGATCTGCATCACGAACCCCCTCGACGCCATGGTCTGGGCGCTGCAGAAGGCCTGCGGCCTTCCGGCCAACAAGGTCGTTGGCATGGCGGGCGTGCTCGACTCCGCCCGCTTCCGCTGGTTCCTCGCCGAAGAATTCAACGTCTCGGTTGAGGACGTCACGGCCTTCGTGCTCGGCGGCCACGGCGACGACATGGTTCCCTCGGTGCGCTATTCGACCGTAGCGGGCATTCCGCTGACCGACCTCATCAAGATGGGCTGGACCACCCAGGAGAAGATCGACGCCATCATCAAGCGCACGCGCGGCGGCGGCGGCGAAATCGTCAACCTGCTGAAGACCGGTTCGGCCTTCTACGCCCCCGCCTCCTCGGCGATCGCCATGGCTGAAAGCTACCTGCGCGACAAGCGCCGCGTGCTGCCCTGCGCCGCTCACCTCAACGGCGAATACGGCGTGAAGGGAATGTATGTCGGCGTGCCGGTTGTCATCGGCGCCAACGGCGTCGAGCGCATCGTCGAAGTCACGCTGGACGCGGCCGAAAAGGCCATGTTCGAAACGTCCGTAAAGTCGGTGCAGACGCTCGTCGACGCCTGCAAGACCATCAATCCCTCGTTCGCCTGAACGCAGGACCCCACTCGTGAGCCGGGCCGCGCGCGGCCCGGCGGCACGCGCGCAGCATTGTGCGCCCGCCGAACTGATCGAGGACTTTGATCCATGAACATCCACGAATATCAAGGCAAGGCGATCCTGAAGGAATTCGGCGCCCCCGTGTCGCGCGGCGTCGCGATCCTGAAAGCCGAGGACGCAGCCGCGGCCGCCAAGGAGCTTGGCGGGCCGCTCTGGGTCGTGAAGTCCCAGATCCATGCGGGCGGACGCGGCAAGGGCAAGTTCAAGGAAGCGTCCGCAGGCGAAAAGGGCGGCGTGCGCCTCGCCAAGTCCATCGACGAGGTGGTCGAGTTCTCCAAGCAGATGCTCGGCTCCACGCTGGTCACCATCCAGACCGGGCCTGACGGCAAGCAGGTCAACCGCCTCTATATCGAAGACGGCTCTGACATCGAGAAGGAGTTCTACCTCTCCGCGCTCGTGGACCGCGTCACGTCGCGCGTCTCCTTCGTCGTCTCGACGGAAGGCGGCATGGACATCGAGCAGGTCGCGCACGACACGCCCGAAAAGATCATCAGCTTCTCGATCGACCCCGCGACGGGCGTGATGCCCCATCATGGCCGCACCGCCGCCAAGGCGCTGGGCCTGACGGGCGATCTCGCCAAGCAGCTCAACACGTTGATCGGCCAGCTCTATCGCGCCTTCGTCGAGAAGGACATGGAGATGCTTGAGATCAACCCGCTGATCATCACCACGCAGGGCCAGCTCAAGTGCCTCGACGCCAAGGTGTCGTTCGACTCGAACGCGCTTTACCGTCATCCGGAAATCTTCGCCCTGCGCGACGAGACCGAGGAGGACGCCAAGGAAATCGAGGCCTCCAAGCACGACCTCGCCTATATCGCGCTCGACGGCACGATCGGCTGCATGGTCAATGGCGCGGGCCTCGCCATGGCGACCCTCGACATCATCAAGCTCTATGGCGAAGAGCCGGCGAACTTCCTGGATGTGGGCGGCGGCGCCACGGAAGAGAAGGTGACGGCGGCCTTCAAGATCATCACCGGCGATCCCAAGGTGACGGGCATTCTCGTCAACATCTTCGGCGGCATCATGAAGTGCGACGTGATCGCGCGCGGCGTGATCGGCGCTGTGAAGACGGTGGGCCTCACAGTTCCGCTGGTCGTGCGCCTTGAAGGCACCAACGTCGAAGAGGGCAAGACGATCATTCGCGAGAGCGGCCTCAACGTCATCCCGGCGGATGACCTCGATGACGCAGCGCAGAAAATCGTCAAGGCCGTGAAGGAATCCGCATAATGTCCATCCTTATCGACGCCAACACCAAGGTGATCTGCCAAGGCTTCACCGGCAAGAATGGCACGTTCCACTCCGAGCAGGCGATCGCCTACGGCACAAAGATGGTCGGCGGCACGTCGCCCGGAAAAGGCGGCTCGACGCATCTCAACCTGCCCGTGTTCGACACGGTGGGCGAAGCCAAGGAGGCGACGGGCGCCGACGCTTCCGTGATCTACGTGCCGCCGCCGGGCGCCGCCGACGCGATCTGCGAAGCCATCGCGGCTGAGATCGGTCTTATCGTCTGCATCACGGAAGGCATTCCGGTCGCCGACATGATCAAGGTCAAGCGCGCTCTGTCGGTCTCAAATTCGCGCCTCATCGGGCCGAACTGCCCCGGCGTCGTCACCGCTGGCGAATCGAAGATCGGCATCATGCCCGCCAACATCTTCAAGCGCGGCAACGTCGGCATCGTGTCGCGCTCCGGCACGCTGACCTATGAAGCGGTGTTCCAGACCACGCAGGAAGGCCTTGGCCAGACGACGGCGGTCGGCATCGGCGGCGACCCTGTGAAGGGCACCGAATTCATCGACATGCTGGAGATGTTCCTCGCGGACGAGGCCACCAAGTCCATCGTCATGATCGGCGAGATCGGCGGCTCGGCCGAAGAAGAGGCCGCGCAGTTCCTCAAGGACGAAGCCAAGCGCGGGCGCCGCAAGCCCATGGTGGGCTTCATCGCCGGCCGCACGGCGCCTCCGGGACGCCGCATGGGCCATGCTGGCGCCATCATCTCCGGCGGCAAGGGCGGCGCGGAAGACAAGATCGCCGCCATGGAATCGGCCGGCATCCGCGTCTCTCCCTCGCCGGCGCGGCTCGGCAAGACGCTTGTCGACGTCCTCAAGGGCTGATCCAGCCAAAACCCACCCATCCGCACGGCGGCGCGCGATCTGCGCGCGCCGCGAAAACCGAAAAGAGACCTGATCGATGGCGCGCCAGGATCTGAACGAATCGCTGCTCCAGACCTCGTTCCTTTACGGCGGCAACGCCGCTTACATCGAGGACCTGTACGCCCGGTATCAGGCGGACCCCTCCAGCGTCGACGCTGAATGGCGCGACTTCTTCGGGGCCCTGCGCGACGACGCCGGTTCCGTGACGCAAAGCGCCAAGGGCGCATCGTGGAAGAAGCCCAACTGGCCCATCCACGCCAACGGCGAACTCGTGTCGGCGCTCGACGGAAATTGGGCGCAGGTCGAGAAGGCCATCGGCGACAAGATCGTCGCCAAGGCGGCCGCTAAGTCGACGCCGGTCAGCGACGCCGAAGTTCAGCGCGCCACTCGCGACAGCGTGCGGGCGCTCATGATGATCCGCGCCTATCGCATGCGCGGGCATCTGCATGCGGACCTTGATCCGCTGGGCCTTGAGCCCGCCAAGGACCACGAGGAGCTTCATCCGTCGAGCTACGGATTCACCGAAGCCGACTACGACCGCAAGATCTTTATCGACCACGTGCTGGGCCTCGATTTCGCGACCATCCCGGAGATGCTCGCCATCCTGCGCCGCACCTATTGCGGTACGATCGGATTCGAGTTCATGCACATCTCCGATCCCGCCGAAAAGGCCTGGATCCAGGAGCGCATCGAAGGGCCGGACAAGGAGATCACCTTCACCCGCGAGGGCAAGCGCGCGATTCTCTCGAAGCTCGTCGAGGCCGAAGGCTTCGAGAAGTTCTGCGACCTTCGCTTCCGCGGCACCAAGCGCTTCGGCCTCGACGGCGGCGAAGCCATGGTGCCGGCGCTCGAGCAGATCATCAAGCGCGGTGGCGCGCTGGGCGTGACGGAGATCGTGTTGGGCATGTCCCATCGCGGCCGTCTCAACGTGCTCGCCAACGTCATGGGCAAGCCGAACCGCGCCATCTTCCACGAATTCAAGGGCGGCTCGTTCACGCCTGACGAAGTGGAAGGCTCCGGCGACGTGAAGTATCACCTCGGCGCGTCGTCGGACCGCGAGTTCGACACCAATCGCGTCCATCTGTCGCTCACCGCCAATCCTTCGCATCTCGAGATCGTCGATCCCGTGGTGCTCGGCAAGGTGCGCGCCAAGCAGGACCAGCTTGGCGACGTCACCGAACGCAGCAAGGTTTTGCCGCTGCTGATCCACGGCGACGCGGCCTTCGCCGGCCAGGGCGTGGTGGCGGAATGCTTCGGTCTTTCGGGCCTCAAGGGCCATCGCACGGGCGGCTCCATCCACTTCATCGTGAACAACCAGATCGGCTTCACGACCTACCCGCGCTACTCGCGCTCCTCGCCCTATCCCTCCGACGTGGCGAAGATGATCGAGGCGCCGATCTTCCATGTGAACGGCGACGATCCGGAAGCGGTCGTGTTCGCCGCCAAGGTCGCCATCGAGTTCCGGCAGAAGTTCCACAAGCCGGTCGTGATCGACATGTTCTGCTATCGCCGCTACGGCCACAACGAGGGCGACGAGCCGGGCTTCACGCAGCCGCAGATGTACAAGAAGATCAAGGGTCATCCCTCGACCCTTGAGCTCTATACGCAAAAGCTCGTCGCTGAATCCGTGCTGACCCAGGGCGAAGTCGACAAGATGGTCGCCGACTGGCGTTCGCGTCTGGACGCCGAGCACGAGGCCGGACAGTCCTACAAGCCCAACAAGGCCGATTGGCTCGACGGGCGCTGGTCTGGCCTGCGCGCCGCCGAGCCCAAATCGGAAGATCCGCGCCGGGGCGAAACCGGCATCGATCTGGAGAAGCTGAAGGACATCGGCGGCAAGATCAGCGCCGTTCCGGCGGAGTTCCACGCGCACCGCACCATCCAGCGGTTCATGGAGAACCGCCGCCAGATGATCGAGACGGGCGAGGGCGTGGACTGGGCGACGGCGGAAGCGCTCGCGTTCGGTTCGCTCGTGGACGAAGGCCACCCGGTTCGCCTGTCCGGCCAGGACAGCGAACGCGGCACCTTCTCGCAGCGCCATTCCGTGCTGATCGACCAGGAGACCGAAGAGCGCTACGTGCCGCTCAACAACATTCGAGACGGGCAGGCCCGCTACGAGGTCATCAATTCGATGCTCTCGGAAGAAGCCGTTCTTGGCTTCGAGTACGGCTACTCGCTCTCCGAGCCCAATGCGCTGACCATGTGGGAAGCGCAGTTCGGCGACTTCGCCAACGGCGCGCAGGTGGTGTTCGACCAGTTCATCTCGTCGGGCGAGCGCAAGTGGCTCCGCCTGTCGGGCCTCGTGTGCCTGCTGCCGCACGGCTATGAGGGGCAGGGGCCAGAGCATTCCTCCGCACGTCTCGAGCGCTATCTGCAGATGTGCGCGGAAGACAACATGCAAGTCGCCAATTGCTCGACGCCCGCGCAGTACTTCCACATCCTGCGCCGGCAGCTCAAGCGCGACATCCGCAAGCCGCTGATCCTCATGACCCCCAAGTCGCTGCTGCGCCACAAGCGGGCCGTCTCGCATCTTGAGGAGATGAAGCTCGGCTCGACCTTCCACCGCCTGCTGTGGGAGGACGGCGCCAACGTGCATGGCGAGCGCGTGAAGCTCGTGAAGGACGACAAGATCCGCCGCGTCGTGCTGTGCTCGGGCAAGGTCTACTACGACCTGTTCGAGGAGCGCGAGAAGCGCGGGATCGACGATGTCTATCTGGTGCGCGTTGAGCAGCTCTACCCGTTCCCGCTGAAGGCGCTGGTGGCTGGTCTGTCGCGCTTCAAGAAGGCCGACATCGTCTGGTGCCAGGAAGAGCCCAAGAACATGGGTTCATGGACGTTCGTCGAGCCCTACATCGAGTGGGTCCTCAACCAGGTCGGCGGCAAGACCAAGCGCCCGCGCTATGTGGGGCGCCCGGCCTCGGCCGCCACGGCGACGGGCCTGATGTCCCGCCACGCCGCGCAATTGAAGGCGTTCCTCGACGAAGCTTTCGCCGAGTGAACCCGCACCTATTTCTCCAGATGATGAAAGGCCGCCCTTGCGGCGTGGACGCACCACATGAGCACTGAAATCAGAGTTCCGACGCTCGGCGAATCCGTTTCCGAAGCGACGATCGCAAAGTGGTTCAAGAAGCCCGGCGAGGCCGTGAAGGCTGACGAGCCGCTTCTCGAACTCGAGACCGACAAGGTCACTCTCGAGGTGAACGCGCCCGCTTCCGGCGTGCTCGCCGAGATCCTCGCGAAGGACGGCGAGACGGTCGCGGCCGGCGCCCTGCTGGGTCAGATCACCGCTGGCGGCGCAGCCGCCGCTCCTGCCAAGGCGAGCGCACCCGAACCCGCGAAGGCTTCCGCGCCTGCGCCCGCCAAGGCGCCTGCGGCCGCCATGCCTCCGGCCCCCTCGGCCGCCAAGATCGCGGCGGACAACCAGATCGACGCCGCCAACGTGGCGGGCTCCGGCAAACGCGGCCAGGTGCTCAAGGGCGACGTGCTCGCCGCCATCGCCACCGCTCCCGCTCCGGTTCCCGCCCCCGTGGCCTTCCGTGCGCCGTCGGTCGCCGACGACGCCTCCCGCGAAGAGCGCGTGCGCATGACCAAGCTGCGCCAGACCATCGCGCGCCGCCTGAAAGACGCCCAGAACACCGCCGCGATGCTGACGACCTTCAACGAGGTCGACATGACCGAGGTGATGGCTCTGCGCGCCCGTTACAAGGACGTGTTCGAGAAGAAGCACGGCGCGAAGCTCGGCTTCATGGGCTTCTTCGTGAAGGCCTGCACGCAGGCCCTCAAGGAGATCCCGGCGGTGAACGCGGAGATCGACGGGACGGACCTCGTCTACAAGAACTATTATCACGTGGGCATCGCGGTTGGCACCGAGAAGGGCCTCGTGGTCCCGGTCGTCCGCGACGCCGATACGCTGGGCCTTGCGGAAATCGAGAAGACCATCGCGGCCTACGGCAAGCGCGCGCGCGACGGCCAGTTGCGCATCGACGAGATGCAGGGCGGCACGTTCACGATCACCAACGGCGGCATCTACGGCTCGTTGATGTCGACGCCGATCCTCAACGCGCCGCAGTCCGGCATCCTCGGGATGCACAAGATCCAGGATCGTCCCATGGTGGTGGGCGGCAAGATCGAAGTGCGCCCCATGATGTATCTCGCGCTGAGCTACGATCACCGGATCGTGGACGGCAAGGAGGCCGTGACGTTCCTCGTGCGCGTCAAGGAAGCGCTGGAAGATCCCGCGCGACTCGTTCTCGATCTCTGAAGGTCCTGATGCCCGGAGCCGACGAGCTTGCAAAAGTTTATCGGCTCCTGGGACCTGGCGGCCTGCCTTTCGCCTCGGCCGCGCGGGGCGCGTTCGGCGGCAACAGGCGCACGAAGGTTTATGGTCGGCTCGACTGCTCGATCGCGCTTCGGCATGTGGCGCGCGGGACTTACGCGAAGAGCCGCGTCTTTTTCGCCGACGAAGCGACCGCGCGATCCGCCGGCTACAGGTCCTGCTCGCATTGCATGAAGCGCCGCGGCGATCCCGCGGCGGACGTTCAATAAAACACGAAAGTCGACCCCATGTCCTACGATCTCATCGTCATCGGAACCGGTCCCGGCGGGTATGTCTGCGCCATTCGCGCCGCGCAACTCGGCATGAAAGTCGCGGTGGTGGAGAAGCGCAAGACCCATGGCGGCACGTGCCTGAACGTCGGCTGCATCCCCTCCAAGGCGCTGCTGCACGCAGCTTCGTCCCCGAACGTGTGCGCGCGACCTGGCCCGGCTGGCTCCCGCAACCGGTCGTCAATCTGGGGCTCGATCTCGCGG
>JAQGJX010000215.1 GCA_028290405.1 Hyphomicrobiales bacterium | reverse complement strand
CGCTGCGTCGCGCATCTAAAGAACGCGCGCCAGCATGGGTCGGCGCCGCAGGAGGCTGCATCATGAAGGTTAAGGACAGCATCCGGGCGAAGCTGGAAGCCGCTCTCGCGCCGACGCAGATCGAGGTGCTGGACGATTCGGCCAAGCACGCAGGCCACATGCTGCACCCCGGCGGGGTGGAGCCGCGGGGCGAAACGCACTTCACGGTCAAAGTGGTGTCGGGGGCGTTCGCCGGCAAGAGCCGGATCGATCGCCACCGCATGGTCAACGCGCTGCTGGCGCAGGAACTGGCCGAGGGCGTCCACGCGCTGGCCATTCAAGCGAAGGCGCCGGGGGAGTAGGGGATCAGGATCAATGGCGGTGTTTACGGGAAGGCGCGGAGGCCGCCCCCGTCACCCCACCCGCTCCAGCACGCTCACATAGTTCGCCACCGCGACGCCGCCCATGTTGAACAGGGCGCCCAGCGTCGCGCCCGGAACCTGCATGTCGCCCGCCTCGCCGCACACTTGCATGGCCGCGAGCGCGTGCATGGAGACCCCCGTGGCCCCGATTGGGTGGCCCTTGGCCTTCAGTCCTCCCGAGGGGTTGACCGGCAGGCGCCCGCCCTTGGAGGTGGCGCCTTCGCGCAGCAGGCGCGCGCCCTGGCCGGGCGGCGCCAGCCCCATGGCCTCGTATTCGATCAGCTCCGCGATGGTGAAGCAGTCATGGGTCTCGACGAATGCGAGATCGCCGAGCCCCAGCCCCGCCTCGCCGAGCGCCTGGCGCCACGCCCGCGCGCAGCCTTCGAAGGCCAGCACGTCCCGGTCGCGGCGGGGCAGGCGGTCCTGCACGTGCGCGATTCCCCGGAAAGCGACGGCGCGGGGACAGCCGCGCGCCGTTTCCGCGTCCGCCAGCACGAGCGCCGCCGCGCCGTCCGACACGAGCGAGCAATCCGTGCGCTTCAGGGGACCGGCGACGAACGGATTGCGCGGGCTTTCCTGCCGGCAGAAATCGAAGCCGAGGTCCTTGCGCATCTGCGCGTAAGGGTTCGACACGCCATTGAGATGGTTCTTGGCGGCGATCGCCGCGAGCGCGTCGGACTGGTCGCCATAGGCCTGGAAATAGGCATGGGCGATGTCGCCGAAGATTCCCGCGAAGCCGTCCGGGCGCCCGCCGTCCTCCGGCAGGTAGGAGGCTTTCAGCAGGTTCGCGCCGATCTGCGCCGGCGCCGTGGCGGTCATCCGCTCCACGCCCACGACGAGCACGATCCGCGCGCGGCCCGCCTCGATGCTGCGCAGCCCCGCGTGCACCGCCGCCGACCCTGTCGCGCAGGCGTTCTCCACCCGGGTGGCGGGCTTGAACCGCAGGCCCGGGGCGGCTTCGAGCGTCAGCGCCGCCGTGAAGTCCTGCGGGCTGAAGCCGGCGTTGAAATGGCCGAGGAAGATTTCGTCCACGTGCTCTGGGTCTACGCCCGCGTGCGCCATGGCGGCGGAGGCGGCCTGCGTCACGAGGCTTTCGACGCTCGCGTCCTCATGGCGCCCGAAGGGCAGGTGCGACCAGCCGACGATGCGGGGGCCGGGGCTCGTTGTCTTCAACGGGTGCGGCGTCATGCGAACCTCGATGGGCGCCTTGGAAAAGCCGTCGTGCGACGGTTCCTGAAGCGCTCCCCCTGGACATAAGCCTCCGCGAGCGCGGCGCCAACGTCCTGCCCGTGAACCCGGCTTTCCCGGCGCCGTTTTACGCGGTAGGAAAGTAACGAACCTGACGCAACTGCTTCGCGGCTCATGAACTGCGCCCTGTATCCGGAGTGATCATGCTTTTCGTTCAGTCGCGCGTCCGTGTCTGCGCCGTGGGCGCCGTCTCCTGCCTAATGGCCGCGCTGCTTGGCTCCACGGCCGCCAGCGCCGCGCCGTCCCTCGTGGTGGACGTCTCCAGCGGCGAGGTGCTGCACCAGGAAGACGCGACGCGGCCATGGTATCCCGCCTCGCTCACCAAGCTCATGACCGTCTATGTCGCTCTGAAAGCAGTCCGCGAAGGGCGCATGACGCTGCAGACTCCGATGGTCGTGTCGCGCCGCGCCTCGCGCATGCCGCCCTCCAAGATGGCGCTGAACCCGGGCACGGAAGTCACTCTCGAAAACGCCCTCAAGATGATCATGGTGAAGTCCGCCAACGACATTTCGGTCACCATCGCGGAAGGCGTGTCGGGCTCTGTGCCGGCGTTCGCCGAGGAGATGAACGCCGCCGCCCGCTCGCTGGGCATGTCTCAGTCGCACTTCGTCAACCCCAACGGCCTGCACGACGAGGCGCACGTCAGCTCCGCGCGCGACATGGCGCTGCTGGGCCGCGCGCTGTTCCTGCAGTTTCCCGAACAGCAGGAGCTGTACGGAATCGGCGCGCTGAAGCTCGGCGACCACGTCATTCCCACGCACAACGGCCTGCTGGGCCGCTACCCCGGCGCGGACGGGATGAAGACCGGCTTCGTGTGCGCCTCGGGGTTCAACGTGGTGGCCAGCGCGTCGCGCGGCGGCAGGCGGCTCATCGCGGTGGTGATGGGCTCCCCCAACGCCAAGGCGCGCACCCTGAAGGCCATGTCGATGTTCGAGGCGGGGTTCGCGGGCGTCACGACAGGCAGCCGCCAGCCCATCAACACCCTGCCGGGCTCGCCTTACGCCAGCGCGCCGAACATGCGCGAGCAGATCTGCGGCCGCAACCGCAACCAGGGCGCGGACGAGGACTTCGCCATTCCGATCGCAGGCGGCGCAGGCCAGCAGCAAGCTGGCCTCGCCGAGACGGCGGCCTCGTTCTTCGCCGCCGACAAGCAACAGCAGCAACCGGCGGCGCTGGCGGCGTTCGCCAACGGCAAGCTGGGGCCGCGCCCGGCCTTCGTGCCGGTGCCGATCTACGTCGGCCGCGCGCCCGGCTGGACGGGCGTCGCCGCCCATGCGGTCGATGAGGACCCCGCGCAGCTCGCCGCCGAGGCGGCCGAACGCGCCAAGGCGGCCGCGGCCCGCA
>JAQGJX010000207.1 GCA_028290405.1 Hyphomicrobiales bacterium | reverse complement strand
CCGCCCAGGCGCGAGGCCCCCGCGCGCGCCGCCCCTGCGCCCCAGGCGCCTCCGTCGGCGAGCCTGGAAGAGCGCGGCTTCGCGCCGTTCAACGAGGTGTTCACGCCGTCGCGCAATTTCGGCAAGGCGGCGCTGGGCGACGTGCGCATGACGCCGCTGGCCCGCAGGCTGATAGCCCAGAACGGGCTGGACGCGGCGACCCTCGCGGCCCGCGCGCGCATCCAGGGCGCCTCGCGGGTGGCTGCCCGCGACGTGCAGGCCGCGTTGAGCGAAGCCCCTGCGGCCCAGCGCGAAACCTACGCGCCGGCCATCACCGGCCCGCGCACCGTCGAGCCCATGAACCGCGTGCGGCAGATGACCGCCCGGCATCTGGCTGGCGCGTGGCGCACGATTCCCCATGTGTTCCAGACCATCGAGATCGACTTCAGCGCCGTCAGCCGCACGCGCGGGGCGCGCAAGCAGGCCTTCCGCGAGCGCCACGGCGCGGGCCTCACCTTCCTGCCCTTCATTGCGCGCGCCGCGGCCATCGCCATCGCCGCCTACCCGCGCGTCAACGCCTCGGTGGACGGCGACAAGCTGCTGGTCGCGCGGGAGATCAACATCGGCTTTGCGGTCGACCTCGCCCACGAGGGTCTCGTGGTCCCGGTGGTGAAGCACGCCGACCGGCTCACCGTGCCGGGCCTCGCCATCGCGATTTCGGAGCTCGCCGACAAGGCCCGCAAAGGCAAGCTCGCCCCGGGCGACCTTGAAGGCGGAACCTACTCGATCAGCAACAACGGCTCGTTCGGCACGCTGTTCACCGCGCCGCTCATCAACGCCCCGCAGGTGGCGATCCTTTCGACCGACCGCATCGCCAAGCGCCCGGTGGCGATCGAGACGGAGTATGGCGACGCCATCGTGGCGCGGCCCGTGGGGGTGGTCGCCCAGAGCTTCGATCACCGCGCCATCGACGGCGCCTATTCGGCGGCGTTCCTGCAAAAGCTGAAATCCGTCATCGAAACCCATGACTGGGATCTGGAACTGTCTTGAGCGGGCGCCGCACACATCAGGGGGAGGACACCATGACCAACAAGACGCATCGCCTCGGCTGGATCGGCATGGGCCGCATGGGCACGCCCATGGCCGAGCTCCTGCTGAAGAACGGCTGCGACGTATCGCTGTGGAACCGCACGCGCTCCAAGGCTGAACCGCTGGAGAAGAAGGGCGCCAGGCTGGTCGACCGTCCCAGCGACCTTGGCGAGGTGGACGTGCTGTTCACCATGGTGTCCACCGGCAAGGACCTTGCGCACGTCTATTTCGGCGAGAACGGCGTCGCCACGGGCGGCAAGGGGCGCATTCCCAAGGTGTTCGTGGATTGCTCGTCCATCTCGGTGGAGGAATCGGCGGAAATCCGCCGCAAGCTGGCCGATCTGGGCGCCGCCTATCTCGCCGTGCCGGTCTCGGGCAACGGCAAGTGCGTGAAGGCCGGCAAGCTCTCGGCGGTGGCCTCCGGCTCCCAGGCGGCGTTCGAGACCACCAAGCCCTATATCGATCTCTTCGCCCGGGCGGGCGTGTCCTACGTGGGCGAGGGCGAACTCGCGCGCATCTGCAAGATCGCCCATAACGTGATGCTGGGCGTGGTCATCCAGAACCTCGTGGAGATCACCATACTGGCGCAGAAGCACGGCGTGCCGCGCCACGCGTTCCTCGATTTCATGAACAACAGCGTGATGGGCTCGACCTTCATGCGCTACAAGGCCAACTCGCTCGTCAATCTGGATTGGACGACGACGTTCACGCCCGAACTGCTGCGCAAGGACCTGGACCTGGGACTGGCCGCCGCGCGCAAGCACGACGTGCCCATGCCGTCCACCGCCGCCGCCCGCGAGGCGCTGCAGGCGCACTTCGGCGCGGCCTCCCTCAGGCCGGACCCGCAGGCCTATCTCGATCTGGATTTCGCCGCCCTGCTGGAGACCCAGGCGCTCCTGTCGGGCGCGACGCTCGCCAGCGAGAACGTTCCCATGCCGACGGGGCTTGAGGTCGAGCACTAAAAAGGCCACCCTGCGGCCGTAACAAAAGCAAACGACCAGGAGGAAGCCCCCATGCAGCTTTCGCATATGCAACCCGCTGCGCCCCCGCGCTTCATCGCCAGCGCCGCCGATCCGCACGACAAATCTGCGTGCCTCGATCCCTGCTGCGGCGTGTCGCGCCGCTTCTTCATGTCCGGGATGGCGACCGCCGGCGCGGCGGCCGTCGCCGGGGCCGGCATGGGCGCCAAGCCCGCCGCCGCCCAGGGCAAGCGCCGCGTGGTGGACGTGCACCACCACTATTTTTCCGACGCCTTCAAGGAATCCTCCGGCCGGTTCGGCAACCTTCCGCCGCTGATCAAGAACTGGTCAGCCGCCCGCATGCTGGAGGAGATGGACAAGAACAACGTCGAGCAGAGCATCCTGTCGCTCGCCTCGGTGCCGGTGGACTGGTTCCGCATGAAGCCCGAGGAGCTGCGCAAACTGGTGCGCACCATCAACGACGACGGCGCCAAGCTCGTGCAGGACCACAAGGGCCGCCACGGCCTCTTCGCCTACGTGTCGTGCGTCGACGTCGAAGGCTCCCTGAAGGAAATCGAATACGCGTTCGACACCCTGAAGGCCGACGGCATCGAGATGTCCACGAGCTTTGGCGACAAGTGGCCGGGCGATCCCGCGTTCATGCCCGTGTTCGAGGAGCTGAACCGCCGCAAGGCCATCGTGTATTTCCACCCGTTGGCGCCCTTCTGCTGCGGCAACCTCGTTCCCGCCGTGCAGGATTCCTGGATCGAGTACCCGTACGATTCGGGCCGCGCCATCCTGAGCCTGCTGTTCAACGGCACGCTCGCCAAATTCCGCGACATCCAGTGGATCTTCTCCCACAGCGGCGGCGCCATTCCCTATCTGGCGCACCGGATCGACTGGCAGTCCCGTCCGGTGAAGAACATCAAGGAAGTGGCGCCCGAGGGCGTCATCAAGGAATTGCAGCGCCTGAACTACGAGACGGCGAACGCCGCCTCCGGTCCCACCATGGCGGCCCTGCTCAAGTTCGTGCCGGTTTCGAAGGTCATGTACGGGTCCGATTTCCCCTATGTGACGAACCAGTACAATCTCGAGAACCTGCGCGGGATCGGCCTCTCGGAAGAGGATCTGAAGGCTATCGAGTACGGCAACGCGGAAAAGATGATTCCCCGCATGCGCGCTTGAAAGACAGGACTGCGCGCCGCCAGGCGCGCGGTCCACGCCCCCGCCCGGGCCACATCCCCTTTGACCCCGCCCCGCCTTGCTCGCTAATCTGGCGGCAAGAGGCGCGGCGCAGCTGGACGCGCGGCGGCAGGTTCGGGGGAAGCGCGTTGGAAATTCACTGGTATCTTTCGGCGCAGGACGGCGCCTATCCCTGGAACCCCAAGGGCGCCCGCGTCTGCGACTTCCCCTACATGCAGCAACTCGCCGGGGCCATCGACCATAACGGCTTCGCGGGCGCGCTGATCGCCACCATTCCCGGCGCCACCGATCCCTGGACGCTCGCCGCAGGGCTCGCCGTCACCACAAAGAACATGAAGTTCATCGTCGCCCAGTACGCGGGCGTCATTTCCCCGCTGTGGCTGGCCCAAATGGCGGCGAGCGTCGATCAGATCTCCAACGGACGCCTCATCATCAACGTCATCATGGGCACGGGCAGCACCATGCCCCAGCTCGGGATCGATCTCGACCACGACAGCCGGTACGAGTTGGCGGAGGAATACTGGGGCGTATTCCGCCGCCTGATGATGGGCGAGACCGTGACCCACAGCGGCCGGTTCGTGACGCTGAAAGACGCGCGCCTGCGCCTCGATTCGGTGCAGAAGCCCTACCCGGAGCTGATGATGGGCGGCTCGTCGGAGCCCGGCATGGCGTTCGCCGGCAAGCATGCGGACACGTGGCTCAGCCTCGCCGTGCCCCCGCCCGTCTTCGCGGCGAACGCCGCCAAGGTGAAGGCGCACGCCGCCGCCCACGGACGCAAGCTCCGGCTGGGCGTGCGCGCCTATTGCATCGTGCGCGAAACGGTGGAGGAGGCCTGGGCGGCCGCGCAATGGCAGTACGAGCGCATGGACCAGGACGCCATGGCGCGCCGCATCGCGCAGATGAAGGGCTCGGACATCGTCGGCGGCGGCCTCGTCGCCTCGCTGGTGAAGGATCGCAACGACCTGCCCAAGCACGCTCGCGGGCTGGAGGTCCACCCCGGCCTGTGGGCCGGTCCCGGCCTCATTCGCGCCGGCACCGGCACGGCTTTCGTGGGCGACGCTCAGGGCGTGCTGTCGCTCATGCGCGAGTACGAGGCGGCGGGCGCCGAGGTGTTCATCCTCGGCAATTACCCGCACATCGAAGAGGCGTACCGCTTCGCGGACCTGGTCATGCCGCTGCTGAAGGAAAGCGACAAGAAGCCGAAAGTGCTCTGGCACTGAGGCTTCCTTCTCCCGCGTTGCGCGAGAAGGCTCCGCCGACCGTCAGCTTTTTTTGGCCGCCAGCTCCCGCGTATGCGCCGCGATGCGCGCGGCCACGTCGCGCTGGTGCTCGCCGATCGGCATGAACCCTGCGCTCTCCTTGCAGAAAGCCTCGGACTCAGCGCGAATCTGCGCGGCCGGCAGCGAGAGGTCGAGGTCCTTCACGCAGGGCTGCGAGATGTACCAGAGCGAATCGCAGAACACCTCGATGCGGTTGCCTTCGGGATCGAACACGTAGAGCGACCAGGCGTTGCCGTGGTTGGTGCCGTACATGTTCGTCACCCGCGCGTCGTCCTTGATGCCGCGCCAGAAGCGCTGCAACTCCTCCAGCGACTCCACGCGGAACGAGATCTGGTTGATCTGCACGAAGGCGCCCGCAGGCCGCCCGCCCACCAGCACCACCTGATGATGCTCCACCGGGTCCCAGCTCATGAACACCAGCGGCGCGCCGCGCGCCTCGCCCCGGTCGGTGACCGTGAAGCCAAGGGCGCTCGTGTAGAAGGCCTCCATGGCCGGAAGGTCCGTGACGAAGAAACCCACGTGGCTCATGCGCAGGGGCACGGGCCCCGCGTTGGCGGCGTCGGACATGAAACCCTCCTTCATTTCGCGGTGCTGCCGCCGTCGATGGGAATCACCTGCCCGGTGATGAAACTGCCGGCGTCCGACGCCAGCAGGAGCGCGAGGCCCTTCAGCTCATTGGGGTGCGCCACCCGGTTGAGCAGCGTCGAGGCGCCCATGGACTTCACCCGCTCGGCGTCGGTGAACATGCGCCCGCCCGCGATGTTGGTCATGAACGGCCCCGGGGCGACGCCGTTGACGAGGATGCCGTAGGGCGCCAGCTCCACCGCCGCCAGATGCACGAGGTGGATCACCGCCGCCTTGGTCACCGTGTAGGGGTAGCCCGACACGTCCGACACGCGCATCCCCGAGATGGACGCGGTGACGATGATGCGCCCGAAGCCCTGGGGCTTCATGACGGCCGCCGCCGCCTGCAGCGTCACGAACACGCCCGTCTGGTTCACCGCGATGACGTTGTTCCACGTGTCGAGGCTGATGTTCTCGATGTGGCCCGCCTCGTCGCTGATCGGCGCGCCGCCCGTCACGCCCGCATTGGCGCACACGACGTCGAGCCGCCCGTGGCGCCGCGCCGCCTCCGCAATCGCAAGGCGCACGGACGCCGCGTCGCGCACGTCCAGCCGCTGGGTTTCGACGGAGAGATTGCGCAGGGTCAGGCGCTCGGCGGCCTTCGCGAGGCCGGCCTCGTCCATGTCGGCCATCACTACGAGCGCGCCGTGCTCGGCGAACCCCTCCGCCATGGCGTGCCCCAGGCCGCTGGCGGCGCCCGTCACGAAGGCCACGCGGCCAGTCAGATCAAACAATGCGCTCAATATCTTCCTCCCGGACTTTCGGCCAGTATAGCGCCCTGCCCCGCCCCGCGACACCGCGAAGGCGCAAAATGCATTTGATTGCGCCGCTTGCCGGAAATAGGGCAATCTTCGCCCACACAGCCGCCAAGGCCGCCCGCGCAGGATGGCCGCCCCGAGGAAACGTCACGCATGAAACGCCCGAACTTCCTGTTCTTCATCACCGACCAGCATCGCGCCGATTATCTGGGCTGCGCCGGACACCCGATCGTCAAGACGCCGAACATCGACGCCATCGCCGCCAAGGGCACGCGCTTCGACCGGTTTAATGTCGCGACCCCGGTCTGCATGCCCAACCGCGCCTCGCTGCTGACCGGGCGGTTCCCGTCCGCGCACGGCTTGCGCTACAACGGCTGCGACCTGTCCTATCGCGCCAACACGTTCACCGAGGTCTTGCGGCTGGCGGGCTACCGCACCGCCTCCATCGGCAAGAGCCACGTGCAGCCGATGACCAACCAGCCGGCGGAGCAGCGCGTCGATCCTGCGGCGCTGGGCCTTCTGCAGGAGGCGTGGGCGGACGACGGCGAGGATTACGACAACGAAACCCCCGAACGCTACAAGGGCAACGAGCTTTATCAGTTCAAGCTGCCCTATTACGGCTACGACCACGTGGACATGGTCACCGGCCACGGCCATAATTGCGACGGCCACTACGCGCAATGGCTGCGCTCGAAATCAGCCCAGGCGGAAAGCTGGCGCGACCCGAAGAACCAGCTGCCGCACGGCTATTCCTGCCCGCAGGCCATCCGAACGCCGATCCCCGAGGAGCTGTACCCTACGGCCTTCGTGCGCGACCGCGCCATCGACTTCATCGATAGCGTGAAGCACGACGACGCGCCCTTCTTCGCCTTCGTGTCGTTCCCCGATCCCCACCACCCCTTCACGCCGCCGGGCAAATACTGGGACATGTACGATCCCGAGGACTTCTCGGTGCGCCTGCCCTACGAGGCGCACAAGAACCCCACGCCCCCCATGCGCTGGCTGCACGAACGCTGGACCGGCGGGCAGCGCGTCGCGGCGGGACAAGAGGCCTTCATGGCCAATGAGCAGGAGTTGAAGGAAGCTATGGCGCTGTCCTGCGGCATGATCACCATGCTGGACGACGCCATCGGCGCCGTGATGGACGCGCTGAAGCGCACAGGGCGCGACGAGGACACGGTGATCGTGTTCAACTCCGACCACGGTGATTACCTTGGAGACTACAACCTGCTGCTGAAGGGCGCGATCATGCTGCGCTCCGTCAACAACGTGTCGTTCATCTGGTCCGATCCGCAGGACCGCACCGCGCGCCAGTCCCACGCGCTCGCCTCCACGGTGGACCTTGCGCCCACGATCATCGAACGCGCTGGCCTCAAGCCGTATTTCGGCATTCAGGGCAAGAGCCTGCTCGGCGCCATGGACGGTACGTCGAAGGTGCGCGACAGGCTGGTGGTGGAGCATCAGGACAACATGACCCGAATGGGCTTCAGCGCGCCCAGCTTCGTGCGCACGCTGCTCACCGACGAGCACCGGCTCACCATCTACAAGGGCGAGAGCTGGGGCGAATTGTACGATCTCGGCAAGGACCCGGACGAATCCCACAACCTGTGGGACGAACCCGCCTACGCCGGCGCTCGCGCCCGCTTGATGGAGCAACTGGCGCACGAAATGATGGAGAACGTGGACCAGTCGCCGCGCGGGCGGCGCCGGGCCTGACCGGCGCAGCCCTTTCCGGCATGTTCGGAAAGGGCTGCGCCTCAGGGCTCCCCTGTCACGCCAGATCGAGGTCGCGCGTGTCCAGATGGAACGTGAGCGTGTACGCGTCCGTCAGGAACGTGTTGATGGGCGCGGCGTCCGCGCCCTCGCCGGCGTCCAGCACGTTGTTGACCAGGTTGATCGCCGCAAACTCCAGCAGTTCCTGCCCGGCGCTCGTGTGCACGTCGAAATTGAACGCGAAGGTCTCGCTGAGCGGGTCGTATTCGAAATAAGCCGCCAGCGCAGGCTGCAATTCTGACTCCGGCAGATGCTCGAACCCGTACTGGATGTCGCGGATGGCGTCCTCCAGCGCAGCGAAGATAAGCTTCGGCGAAAGGAGGCCCAATTGTCCGTCCTCCGCGAGTTGCCCCAGCATGGCGAGGGTCGCAAAGCCTGCATACAGGCTCGCCTCGCCTTCGGGATCGAACTTTGCGGGATCGAGCTTCACGAGCCCTTTGAGGAGCGTCAGGTTCGCGGCCGTCACGTCGGCGGGATCGTCGTCAGCCAGCGTAATGGCGACGTCGTGCCGGTAAAACAGGTAATCGAGCGGATCCACCGAGTCGTTGTTTTCGCCCGGGGCATCTGAGACCGTCTGCAATTTATTGAAGCTCAGATACGGGTTGCCGTGGTCCTTGAACTCCGGCGTTCCGCCGATCACGCCCGCCGAATAATCGGCGCCGCCGTAATTTCCATAGGTTGGAAAGAGTACGCCTTCGTATGTGAACGGCACGTCCCAGTTGATGTTCATGATCGCCTCCGGCGGCGCCGCCCGGCCTTATCGCGCAACACGCAGGGCCGTCGCGGGTTCCACCGAACCGGGCCGCTCACGCGGTCGCGGGCGCGTAGCCGTAGGAGCGGCGGAACATTTCCGCCATGTGCTGCGCGCACGTGCAATCCTCGAACAGCCTGGGCGTGATGTCGCTCACGCAGGTCGGGATCGGGGCGATGACGGCGTCCGGCCTGGGCGAATGAAAGTAAGGGAGCGAATACCGGTCGCGCTCGCTGGAATTGTTCTTCACCCGATGCAGGTTCGACCGGTAGACGCCGTTCGACCAGCGCGACATCAGGTCTCCCAGATTGATGACGAACGCGCCGGCGATCGGCGTCGCCTCGATCCATTCGCCCTCGACGTTCTGCACCTCGAGTCCGCCCGCTGAATCCTGCGCCAGGATGGTGATGCCGCCCCAGTCCGTATGCGCGCCCGCGCCAATCTGGTTGAAGGCCGCATCCGCCGGCTGGGGCGGATATTTGATCATGCGCACCAGCCCCGAGGGCATGTCGTAATAGGGCTCGAACCAGTAGCGTTCCAGATCAAGCGACAGCGCAATGTAGGAAAGGATGCGGTCGCCCAATTGCTGCACGGCCCTGCGGTAGGCGAGCATTTGCGCCCGAAAGCCCGGCAGGTCCGGCCATTGGTTGTGGCCATAGCCGCGAATGCGCTTGCGCGCCCACGGATGATCGTCCGGCAGGTCCATGGCGCAGTAATAACTTTCCTTGAAATCGGGCGGAGACGGCGGCGTGTCCTTGTCCTGGCTGTCGAGCCGCTGCGCGCCCATCGGCTCATAACCGGCCGTCGAGGGAGACGCCTGCATATGCAGCGCCATCTTCGCCGCCAACGGCAGGTCGAAGAAGCGCTTGGCGGCGTCGAACTGCGCCGCCACCAGAGAGTCCGGCACTCCATGGCCGACGACGTAGAAGAACCCCGTCTCGCGGCACGCGCGATGGATCTGCTGCGCGATGGCGCGCCTGCCCGCGCCGTCGAGGCTGCCGCCGGCCGCCAGATCGACGACCGGGATGCTGCGGGCGGGGTTCGGGGGCGTGTAGATGATCATGCGTCCGTCTCTTTGGCAGGCCTCTCGCCGCCCAAGCAAAAGGTGCGCCAGATTTTCGCTGCGGCGATGAACATGAACCATAACGCAACGTCACGCGTTCGAGAGGCGACAAACTTCGCCTGAAAGGACATTGGAATGCGGACGTTCCTCGCGGCCCTCCTGCTTGCATCCACAGTGAGCGCCGCCGCGCTCGCCCAGAATTCCACTGAAGAAGATGGCCACGGCACGGGCGCCGAACCGCTCGTGACCGGGCAGCCCGCCCCGGCCGAGCGCAAGGAACCGGTGATCGGCGGGATCGGCCAGGCGGACCCCGCCGCGACAGGCGCGTCGACGCTGCGCAAGGAAGGCGTCCACGGCGCAGGGCGGGCCGACGAGGCTGGCGCGCAGAGCCGCTGACGCGATGCCCGGCAAGCGCGTCCAGTTCGACGACGAGACCTGGCTGGCGCTACGCCTGCTGGCCAGCGACCGCATGGCGGACTTTCAGGAACTGGCGGACGAAGCTTTCGGTGACCTTCTCACGAAGCACGGCCGGGCCGTGGGCCTGAAAGACCAGTTGAAGCGCAGCGCGGCGGCCAACGTCAACGCGCCGCCCAAATCACGCGCCGGCAAGCGCCCCAAGGGCGCCTCATAGCAAGCCAAGGTCTGCGTCGCTGGCGGGCGGCGCCCATTTATTGCGCGGCGGCCACGGCCGCTTCGACCAGTGCGGCTCAAAAACGAAGCTCGATACGGAACGGCCCGGCGCCAGCGCGCCGTTGCCCACCCCCAGCGCGTAGTCATGATAGAGCTTCACGATCTCCTCGCGCGTGACCTGCTGCGCGCAGGGGTGTTCAAGGCATGCCTGCGACCAGCGCCGCACGCGCGGCAGATCGGCGGGAATGTCGAAGTCCTCGTAATATTCAAGGAACCAGAAGCGCGCGAACATGGGCGTGAAGACAGCTTCCGCCATGCCGAACGACTCGAACAAGAAGTCGCGCCCCGGCGCCTGCCATTCCAGGAAATCGTTGAGCCGGGCATATTGCGTCGCCATCGCGCCCGCGAACGCGTCGCGCTGGTCCCGCGCCCTGTTCATCACGAAGCGGTAGCCGGCGGTCGTGAAATCGCCCTCGCAGGCGATCAGCATGTTCTCGACCGCCCGGCGGTATGGGTCCGCCTGCGCGACCGGGGGCTGCGGGAAGCGGTCCTCCAGATAGCGCAGGATCACGAGGCTCTCCTTGACGATCCGCCCGCCTTCGATCTCCATGACCGGCAAAGCCGTCGTGCCCCGCGTCTTGGCGAGAAGCTCAGGCGCGCGCGGCCGGGTGATGTCGACGACGCGAAACTCGACGGCGTCGCGAAGCCCCTTCGATTCAAGCGCAATCTCGAGCCGCTGCGAGAACGGGCAGACCGGGATGTGATGCACGATGGGCCTCGGCTCGCCCGAAGTAGACTGCGGCATGCGGCCTCGCTTGCTTGTGGTTCTGCTTCGGCTGCGCTAACTTTTGCGCAAGCGCCGCAAAGGCGCAAGTGACCATGAGGAAACGTCCATGCGCCGCACCCCTTCCGGCTTCGCAGCCCTTCTGCTCGCCTGCGCGGCAACGCTGGCGACGTCCGCGGCGGTGAGCGCGCAATCTTTTCCCGACAGGCCCGTCAAACTGATCGTGCCCACCGCCGCCGGGGGCGCCATCGACGGCGCAGGACGCATCCTCGCGCAGGGTCTGAGCGAACATTGGGGCAAGCCGGTCGTGGTTGAAAACCGCGCGGGCGCGTCAATGGCCATCGGCGCCGCCGCGGTGGCGCAGGCGACGCCCGATGGCCTGACGCTGCTTGTGGCGCACGACGGCGTGATGGCCATCAATCCGCTGTTCATCAAGAACCTTGGGTATGATCCGCGCCGGGACTTCGCAGGCCTCGGCATCGTTGCGCGCCTGCCGCTCGGGCTGTTCGTGCATGAGAGCGTTCCGGCGAAGTCCGTCTCGGAACTCGTCGCTTACGCGAAGGCAAACCCTGGCAAGCTGAATCATGGCTCCGGCGGACCCGCGTCCTTGCTGGCGCTGGAGCTCTTCAAGGCCATGGCGGGCGTGAACGTGGTCAACGTCAACTTCCGCGGCTCAGCGCTGTCCATCAACGATCTCGTCTCCGGCAACGTCCAGGTCGTCTTCGCCGACGTCGCCTCCGCCGGCCCTGCGTTCCAGTCGCCGAACGTGCGCACGCTGGGCGTGTCGACCCTCGAGCGCACCTTCGCTTACCCCAACGTGCCCACCATCAACGAGGCGGGCGTGAAGGATTACGCGACGGCCACATGGATCGGCGCGTTCGCCCCTGCGGGCGCTCCGCCCGAGATCGTCGCCGCGCTGGAGGCCGCCGTCATGGCGGCGTCGAAGTCAGACAGCGTGCGCAAGCGCCTCAGCGCCATCGGCATGGAGCCCACCTCCATCGGCGGCAAGGAAACGCAGGCCATCGTGATTGCGGACTCCGACAAATGGGCCCGGCTTGTGCGCGAGCAGAACGTCCAGTTTGGACAATAAACAAGGCCCAGCCGCCTCGAAGGCCGCGCATCGCGATTGCGCGCGCGCAGTGGCGCCCCTGCGCGCCGCGCATATAATTGCTCCACGGGCCGCCCGGCCCGCGCTCCGCAGGGAGGTCGCCATGGGACGCAAATTCATAGATTGCCGCGAGTTTCCGAGCGAAAGCCACTGCACCATCGCCATTGCGGCGGACACGGAAAGCGAGCTTCTCGACGCAGCCGCTCAGCACGCGGTCGCGGTGCATGGCCACCAGGACACGCCGGAGCTGCGCGACGCGCTGCGCCAATGCATGCACGAGGGCACGCCGCCTGCGGCGTCCCCCGGCGCCTCGGCCTGACGTCACGCATGCGAGAGCCGCCTCGACGCGGCCGCATCCCTTGCGGCCGCCTTGAGGTGTGCGCGTTTATCGGCAAAGAGTAACAGCACCGCAACGCGGGGACGCCCAGGTCTTCGCACATCCCACGAGGCTGTCATTGCTTCAAGGCAAGCGCATCGCGCTTCCCGAAAGCCGCGAGCTCGATCTCTTTGCGCAGATGATCGAGCGGGAGGGCGGCGTCGCGGCGCGCCGGCCGCTCGTCTCCATCTTCGACGTGGACGACCCCGCCCCGGTGGACGCATGGCTGCGCCGCTTCATCGACGCCCCGCCGGACTACCTTGTCCTTTACACGGGCGAAGGATTGTCGCGCCTGCTGGGCTTCGCGCGACGTGTCGATCTCGCAGACCGCATGGTCGCGGCCCTCGGGGCCGTGTGCAAGATCGTGCGCGGCCCCAAGCCCGCAAAGGTGCTCCGCGGGGTCGGGCTGAAGTGGGACATGATGGCTGAAGAGCCCACCACCGCAGGCCTTGTGGCGATGCTCGAACGTCTCGACCTGCGCGGCAGGCGCGTGGGCGTTCAAGTGTACCCCGGCGGCGAACATGCGCTCGACGACGTGCTGGAGCGCGCAGGCGCAGCCGCCGATCCCGTCCTTTGCTACCGCTATGCGGCGCAGGAGGAAGACCAGCAGACGCTGCGCTTCATCGACGAGTTGGCGTCTGGCGCCTTCGACGCGATCGCATTCACCAGCACTCCGCAAATCAGGCGGTTGCGCGACGTGGCCCAACGCGCAGGCAGGCTCGAAGACCTTAACGCCGTCATGCAGCGCGTCGTCATCGCGGCGATTGGCCCTGTGACTGCGGACGCCGTGACCGCCGCCGGGTGGCGGGTGGCGGCGACGCCCGAGCAAAGCTTTCACCTGAAACCGCTCGTTGCAGCGCTCAGCGCCAGCCTGGACATGAGCGGAAAGTAGTACAAGCTGCGCGGCAAGGTTTCCAAGGGTAAGAAATGTAATCAAACATAATACAACAAAGACGCTACGGGCTACGGACGGTTCATTACTGGAGTCCGCCCATGGCCGCCTCAACCTTCAAGAACGCCACGTCGCCCAACGCCTGCTCGCGCATGTTGCTTTCCCTCTCGCGCCTGGCGACGGCGGCGCGCGCCCATTGGGGTTTGGAAACACCGCCATTCGCAATCGCTCAGCCTGCGTTGCGTGCCAGTGCGCCGTTCAACAGCGGGGCCCGGTTCGTTCGCGTGCATCAAACGCACATGAATGGCGCCCCACTTGAGCGCGAGCTTGCGAAGGCCACGGCGCAGCTCCTGACCGCGTTGGACGACTTCGGCACCGCGCTGCGCGAACCGGCGAAGAGCCGCAAAGCATCTCGGAACGAGACCGAACTCGCCGATGCGGTGACGCAGGCGGAGGCGAATCTCGAAGACGCCACAAGCGCAGCGGCGCAGCGCTTTGACCTTCTCTCCCATGCGCATGCAGCCTTGTTGCACGCCGCAAGCGCGTTCATTTCCGCAAGGCGCCGGCTGGCCGTGGCCGGCGATGCGTTCCAGAACCGCAGCGTTTCCCTCGTTGAGTGGGACGCAGCGATCAAGTCCTCCCACGACAGCGAGTCGCAACTTCGACAGGCTTATCGCCGCACCGCTCCCGCCGAGTGACGTCAGCCCACGCGTGGGCCCGGCTCTATTTTCACCAGCAAATACTCGCCCGTCAGACTTGGACGCGAGGCTCCGGCACTCCGTCGCCGACGCACCACATCTACAAGCCGGAATGCATGTAATCTTCTCGTCATCTAAGCTGGTTAGACAGGGTCTCCAAAAGCAACTCTGCTGAACCTTGAACTTTCCCGAAGTCTAAATAAGCCCCCCGCCACCGCCCGTGCGCGAAGTGAATCCACGCAGGCCTCACCCGCCGGCGCGAGAAGCTTTGCAGTAATTATTTCGGCAATAGATCGAATTCTACAGAATTGGTTCATGCCGCCGCAAGACGCCCCCTTCATCGTGAAAGTACATCACAACAGAGGCTAAAATGTCCGAATTGTTCGAGATTTCCGGCTTCGCGTTCGCGTCTTACACCAATAATCCCGGGTCCACCGAAGCTATAGCGGAGCTGGCGGCGAGCGGAGCGAACAGCATCTCCATCGTTCCCACATGGTACGTCAGCAACGCCGCCGCGTCCGACTTCACCGCCGGCGCCACCATGGGCACGGACGCCGAACTCCTGAAGTCCATAGCGGACGCGCAGGCCCAGG